>URTC01000193.1 GCA_900550765.1 uncultured Clostridia bacterium
AGGCTAATAACACTGAGGCAGGATGCGAGCACAGCGCATAATAGAAAAAATGAAACGATTTTTCTCTGCTTTGTCATAAAAACTTCTCCTTTTTATATGATTTCTGTTTGTACCGCACTGTTTTCTTCGGCGGACCTGATTCCGGCCGAAAGCGCCGCCATTACCTGTAAATTCAAAGGCATATCAAGGGTTTCATCGATATCGCCCGTGCCGTCCATAAAGCGAAGGACATGCTCGGCCAGCGCATCCTTACGCATCTGCGGCATATCGATCATCTGCGCAGGCGCCGCCGGCTGATGGGTTCTGCCGTGATAAATTTTTACCTGCGTGCTGTGCCTGTCGCAGACGATCACGCCGTCAGAGCCATAAATAACCGGTCCTGTGGGGATTTCAGCCGGATTATAGCTGCTCCAGGAGCCCTCCAGCAGACCCACTCCCTCTCCGAAATCCAGAATCATCGCGCTGTAATCCTCTACATCGGTAAAACGGGTGTCGAACTGTTTGGAAACGGCGTTTACAGCTTTTGCCTGATGCCCAAAAATCCAGGTAGAAAGCATCGTACCGTAGCAGGCGTAATCCAAGATAGAACCGCCGCCGAGCTTTTTTTGATACCACCAGGTTTTTTTCAGCCATTTCTCTTCGGGAAGCTTTCCGTCCGGCGCATAGGAATAGGGTCCCCAGGTGGCGGGACTGCGGTAAACGACTCTTCTGATTCGGCCAACCTCGCCCGCATCCGCAAGCTCCTTTGCTTTGCGGAACGGCAAAATCCAGGATACAGGCCAATTGGTGATTACTTTTGTGTGATTTTTTTCCGCACAGGCCGCCATTTTTTTTGCGTCCTTCAGATTCACGGCCATAGGCTTTTCCACGATCACCGGAATTCCTTCGGAAAGCAGGGTCAAACAGATATCGCTTTTACTGCTGTTGTTTGCCGCAACGACCGCTAAATCGGGTTTTTCCTCTAAAAGAAGCTGCCAGGAAGAAAACCGCTTCATTTTCTGTGCGCCCGCACCGAGATTTTTTTCTCGCTCCTGCGGGGTGAGGCCGTCGTATTCCGGCACATCGGCAAAGCCGATGCACGAAAACCGCTCATTGTTGCTCAAGGTGCCGAACAGAGTCGCCGCATGCGGGTGAGAAACGCCGAAAAAAGCTGTTTTTATCGATTTCATATTTTTTCTCCTTAAAAGGTCGTTTCCATTCTAACCGTACTTTCCGTACGAATAGCCTGCGGAATTTTTGTCATGATTTCAAGCACATGCCGTGCGTGCTCGGGGCGGAGCACCGGTTCGGTATCGTTTTCAATAGCCCGCACTAAATCCTTTAAGCAGCAGCACTGGCTGTTGATTTTTTCGGGAACGGTTTCCCAGGGCTGCGGCGTGATCCAGCCGCGCATGCCGATTGCATCACTGTCGATATATACCTCCGGCATGGGATTTTGCATATACGGCTTTGTGAAGGAAATCGTTCCTCTGGTTCCGTAAATTTCAAGCTGAGGTGTTTTCGATGCTTTTTGCGAAAAACCGGTATCCACAAAACCGGCTTTTCCGTTCACAAAGCGGAGGGAAATCAGATATTCATCGGGAATTTTATCCGTTGTCATCTGCTGTCCGTTATAGGCGCCGGAGCGCACTTTGCGTTGCGGATCGGTAATCATGCTCAGGCAGCTGATGCTCTCTACAGGCCCGAACATTGTGGTTACAATCTGCAGACCATGTACGCCCATATCCACAAGCGCGCCGGCTCCGTCTTCAAAAAACCAAGTGGGATCGGCATTGCGGTACTGAAAATACTCCGGACCGCCGTGGGCAAGATTGCATTTCAGATAGGCCGGTGTTCCGATCGCACCGCTTTCCATCAGCTGCTGGGCAACGGCCAAATCAAACCGCATCGGATGGATGGGGGCGCAGTTGAATTTTACACCCTTTTCCTTTGCCAGCGCAATTTGCGCATCAAACGCCTCAACCGTGGGCGCCGCAGGTTTTTGCGAAATAAGATGCTTTCCCGCCTGAAGAAGCGCCATATTGATTTCATGATGCGCCTGGATGCTTGCCGCGTCTATCGCAAAATCAAAATCACACTTTTTTATCATCTCGTAAACGGAAGGATACCACTGGGGCACGCCGAACCGTTCTGCCGTCTCCTTTGCGCGCTCGGGAATAATATCGCATACCGCCACGCATTTTGCCGGAGCTTCCTTTTCAATATTCGGCAGATATACGCCGTTTGCAAAGCTCCCGCAGCCTACAACGGCGACACGCCATGTTTTTTTTAGCATTTTTTTCACTTCCTATTGACATCGTTTTATTTTTAACCTAAAATCATTATAGGGGATTGCCCAAGGCTTTTCAAGAAACAAAATTAGCATGATATCGCACTATTTTAACATTTTTATCGGAGGCACTATGTATTATAAGATATTCGTCTTGCCGCATCCTGAACCGGTTACCGCGTATGATATCACGCGGCAAACTGTGTGGCGCTGTGCCGACGAGCGAAATATTATCGTAATCATCCTTGACGGCAGCTGCTGTTTTACGCTGGCAAACCAAAATCATGAATTAGCAAAGGGGGATATGATTTTGATCCCCGCGGGACAGGAATATATGCGGAGGCCGATCAACGATCTTTCCTGCCGGTTTGCCTATATCCATTTTGAAACAAAGGATCCGATAGAATCCATCAGCCGGGAAGAATATGAGGAAGCGCTGAACGGACTCGGACACGAGTATTTTGAAAAACAATCGGATATGGAAGCAATCTTTCTGCCGCAAATCACAAAAATCAAAAGCGGCTTTCCGGAGTTGACAGGCATGCTGCTTCAGCTGATGAAAGAATGCTGCCAAGCCAATCGGGTCAGCTGCTTTGCTTCTTCGCTGTCTCTTTTGCAGATTTTGCTTTCGGCCCAAAAGAATGTATTGTCTCCCTATGTTATTTCCAGCAGAATACCGGAGCTGTCGCGTTCTTCGACGTTGCAGAAATCCATTCATTATATCCGCAAAAATTATGAAAGCAAAATTACCTTAAAGGACTTATGTGCCCTGACCAATGTTTCCCCGCAGCATTTGATCCGTCTTTTTCACAAGGAGCTGAATATGGCGCCGGTGGAATATATCAACCATGTTAAAATTCTGCATGCAATCGAGCTGCTGCGCTCGTCAAATCTTACGATTGAAGAGATTTCTTATAAGCTGGGGTTCAGCAGCCCCAGTTACTTCGGGCGGGTATTTAAAAGACACAACGGTAATACCCCGCACCAAGAGCGTGTCCGCATTGCTACCTTCACTCCGGCAAAAAAATAAAAGACCGATACCATCGTATCGGTCTTTTTGATATTTTCAAGGAGATGTTTCTTTTCAGTTCCGTACCGCTGAAACGATTTACCGGCATTGCTCCAGCAGCGCCTGTGCTTCTGCAAAATCAGGAAAGAGCGTTACCAGCTCCTCTAAAATTTCAATGGCAGCTGCCGCGGCACCGCTGTCATAGAGCTGCTGTGCCTGCGCTAATTTAGGCTTTCCGTAAGCTTCCAGACAGTTTTTTAAAAGCTCTTGGGCGGAGGCATATTTTTGGGTATCTTTTTCGGAAACCTTCCGCAGCTCTTCTACAGCCTTTGTATATTCGCCTGCACTGTAGAACGCTGAACCTTCGGCGAAGGCCTTGTCGGAGACCGTCTTATGCTCGATCTCTTCGGCGCAGTCAGAGAGCTTTTCGGAAGCAAAGCTAAATCGGCCTGCACGGCTTAAATAGGTTTTTGCATCCTCTGCGGAATATTCTCCCCGGTAAAAGGCCGTGGTTATTTCTTCAAGCTTATCGTATACGGGTTGTTCAATGGAGGATTTAAAAACCTCAAGTCCCCGATAACGGGTCCAAACGTCAGAGGTGTAGTCTGCCGAAAAGCAGAGGGAAAAATATTGCTCCAAATGCGCGGTAAGTTCATCGGAAAGGGAATCCTGTGTTCCTTTTTGTTCTGCTTCTTTCCAAATAGTTGCAGCCGCCTGATAATTATTTTCACTAAGCGCTGCGGCGAATTTTCCTGATCTGGAATGAGAATACAGAAGTCCATTTTCGCTAAAGACAAAGAAATATATCAAAAATCCCGCCATCAATATAATGGCTGCCAGTAAAAACACCGTAAGCACAGGGGAATCCTTCTTTGAGGCACGCCGCGGCGCAGGGGTGCCGTTTCTTCTTTCCTGAGCCATATTAAAGCATCCCTCCTGTTTTTATTAAAGTATGTCAAAAAATGTCTGCCTTTGCGTTGTCCTGTCCGGTGCGCATAGAGGAATAGAATTGCTTGTGCGTTCACTCCCTTCGGCTTAACGCAGGGAGCCGCCTCTTTTGTC
>URTC01000194.1 GCA_900550765.1 uncultured Clostridia bacterium
ATCCATTCGCCTTTGGATCAATCCATCGGCTTTTGATACTTACATGCATAATATAACTGCTGCCGGAATTAACATTTTTTTCATATAGCAGCGTTCTGCCTTCGCTGTCCAAACTTACTCCTTCCGTTCTCATTACGGCTTCGCCTTTTCCAAGCTTTAACATTTCTTTCTCTTCCCTTGTAGGCCTCTGCGCGGTAATTGCAATATCCTGCCTGGCCACCGACCAGCCATAAAGCTTTTTTAAGCCCTCATACAAAGAACCGCTCAGTTCCAGCCGATCGGGCCGCTCACAAAACTGCAGGGGTAAAAACACCTGTTCAATTCCTACAGGCTCCCCGTCTGCCTTCCGGAGGCGCTTAACAGCGTAAAACACCGTATTGCGCGGCAAATGCATCGCAAGCGCGATATCATCCTCACAAACGAAAACCTTTTCAAGCACCTCTGTTTCCGGTACAGATCCCCGCATTTTTACCATTTCAGAAAAATTCATCACATCGCACTGTGAAAAGCGATTTGCTGCCACAAAAGTTCCGCTGCCGCGCGTACGATACAGCACGCCCTCCCGCGTCAGCTCATCCAGGGCGCGGCGTACCGTCATACGGCTGATTCCCCATTCCGCGCTCAGCGTATTTTCCGAAGGCAGCCGCATATCTTTGCGATACGTTCCATCATGTATCTTTTCCTGAATATTTGCTTTTACTCTTAAATATACAGGAATACTTTGTTTCATAAATTCTTTTCCTCTATCCTGTTTATTTTTGTATTATACCAGCAGCAGAGAGAAAAATCAACCCCAATATACCTCGCCCCTAAGCCAAGGTTCCAGAAAACTTTCTATATCCTTTCCCGCACCGGCGGTAAAGTCCTGAATAAAATCCTCTTTTGAAGCATTTTTATATTGATTGCAAATAAAATAATTTTTTAATCCCTTTTCAAAATTTTCTTCTCCGATCGCGTTCCGCAGCGCATCCAGCATGATGGCCGTGGCATCATATGTAACAGCATCATACAGCAGCCAATGCTCAAATTCATTGCTTGCCCGTTCAATATTTTTGGCGACCGCACCGTTTACGTTTTTAACCACATCAAAAATAACTTTGCAATAGGTCTCGCTATCATGTAGAAAGCGCTGGTACATTTCCGGCCCGTAACAATCTTCATAATAAAGCGCTACCGAATACTGCGTAAGCCCCTCATCAAGCCAAGGTTCCTGAATTTCATTATTCCCCACAAGACCGTACCACCACTGATGTGCAACCTCATGTACCACCACTTCTTCCAGAGCTTCCTCCTTATCTCCACGGTAAAATTCCTGATTAATCAATACCATATTCGGATACTCCATACCGCCGATATAAAAATCGGAAGAAACTACAGAAAGTGTTGTATAGGGATAAAGCCCAAACGTTTCATTAAAACATTCCACCGCGGCACAAGCATAATTCAGTGCATTGTCACCGCCTGCTTCCTCTCCTTTAAGAAAATAGGAATATACGATCGTCTCCCCTACCTGCCGGGACTTTAAAGCAAAATCTTCCGAAAGCACAAAAGCGAAATCCCGGATATTTTTTCCCTCTACATTCCATTTCGTTCGCAGAGGATTAGAGGTATCCTGACTGATAATCATCCCGCTGGAGGCCAGCCTGCACAAAGAGGATGCCGTTATGCTGACAGTATAATCCGCGCATTCGGAATAAAACGGATCACCGTTGGCTACATAAGTGCAAGTTACCGGCTGCCCATTTTCAAACGGACAGAGTATCGGATACCAATTACAGAAATTAAAGGTATTTTCACCATAGCCATAACGCATCGGAGAATACGGAAGTTTTTCCTCAAAAGTTATGCTGATATCCTTTTCCTTCCCCTGCTTAATGCTGCCGGTAACGACGCGGAGGATCTGTTCATTTTGCTCCAAAAAGAAATCCACCTCTTTGCCGTTCACACTTACATTTTTGATCTCAATCCATCCGCTGTCAAATCCCCGCGGATAGGCCTGCGCCATCAAATCGGCAACAGCCACATTATTTACATTTTCCTCATACTTAAACGCATTGGGATATAAGCAAAAATACAACTCCTCCACAGAATGCGCATTGTTATTCACATATTTCAGTTCCATCTGCGCGCTCAGCCGCTCATCTACGACCTCGGCAGTAATCTCATAGCTGCTGCGTGTACTGCTTTCTTTCCGCCCTGCCAGATAAACTCCGCCTATAATGGAAACCAGCAGCAACAACGCAGCAGAAATCGATATAATTCTGATTTTTAATGTTTTTATCATAAATTCCTCCCGGCAATAAAACTCTTATTTTGTAAAATTGTGCTTTATTGATTGCAAAAACTGTGCTATAATACATTTTACATTTGTAGCAGAAGGAGGGATGGGCAATGTCCGCAGGAAAATACGAAAAAGACAGTCCGCTATCGGATCTTATCCCTATCGAAGGCGTCTTTATTTCCGCATTTTTAGGAAATATGCCGCCCCTCTTTGTAAAAGTATATATCTATCTGCTTTATCTGTGCCGCCATGGTGAATTAAAAATTGATACCATAAGCAGCGCGGCAAATGCCGCCGGCTGTACCGAAAAAGAATTCTCCGAGGCTCTGGAATATTTAAATCAGCATTTTCTGATAAATTACACCTCACGTCCTTTCACCTTTGAAATACGCAGCGCCGGTGCTGCTGCCAAAAATGAAGGCGCTTATTCGCCTTCCTCCCTTACAGCATATGCGGATTATTTCGCCGGTATACGCTCGCTTTTTCCTGGAAGAAGCATCTCTAATTTCGAATATGACAAAGCCAGAGACTGGGTCGAACTCTATGGGCTTTCTGTAGAAACCGCGCTGATGCTGATTTCTCATTGCATAGAGACCAAGGAAAAAGCCATTAGCTTTTCCTATATCGATAAAGTGGCACTCTCCTGGGCCAACGACGGAATCACCACCAGCGATGCCGCAGAAAAATATCTCACCATGTATCAGGCAAAGCATCATGAAGCGGCCAAACTGCTTCTATATTTAGGCATTAAACGTGTTCCTACTGCTGAGGAAATGAAACTCTATCAAAAATGGACAAATGATATGGGCTTCAGCTACAAAGCAATTTTGGCTGCCTGCAGTGAAACAACCAAGACAAATAACCCTACCTTTGCTTATATCAACCGAATTCTTGAAACACTTTTAACCTTAGGGCTGACGCAGGAAAAGGCCATCAAAGCCTATCTGGCCGAATCCGACGGGGATCGACGGCTTGTTTCCGCTATCCTGTTTGAATTGGGCGAACGGGCCCGCAGCGTAACCTCAACGCATATCGAAAAAATAAAAGCCTATAAAGACAGCGGATTTCAGGAGGATGCTCTGCTGACAGCAGCGAAACTTTGCTGCGCAAAAAATATCCATTCTTTTTTAAAATATACCTGCCAGCTGGATAAGCTTAAGGAAGGCGCCGCCTTTACCTCGGCGCAGATCTCCCAGGCATTCGCCGCCCCCGCCGAAAAAAACAAAAAAAATACGGCTTCCTTTCACGGACGCACAGAAAATTATGGCGACGATATTTATGCCAATATTGATGAATTGGAGGTATAAAAAAAATGGATCTTACCTCCATCCGTCAGGCTGAGCGCGAACTGATGCAAAAACGGTTAACCGCACAAAAAAAAGCAGATATTCGCTTACAGCAGCTCTATGAAGAAAATCCCGAATTAAAAGCGCTGGAAAAAAACAAGCGTGCACTCATCTGCGACTTTTCTATGGAAAAAACGCAAAGGATGTCAGCAATAAAAGAAACCGAAGAGGCTATCAGCCGTTATTTGACATCGCACCATTTAACCCTGCCGCAGCCAGAATATAGCTGCACGCGCTGCAATGATACAGGGTATCTTCCGCACACCGGGCAGCGCTGTTCCTGTTTTACCCGCCGCTTGGTGGAACTGGCCATGAAAAACGACTGTGCCCTGGATACACAAACCTTTGAATGCTTTGACCCAACGGTATATCCGCCCATCGATGGAAGTGATGTTGCCGGGGAAATGATAAAAATAAAAAATTACTGCCAGGCATATGCAGATTCTTTTCCCCATATCAAATATCCGAATCTCCTTTTAAGCGGAAATACCGGTACCGGAAAAACTTTTTTGCTCAATTGTATCGCCGCCCGGTTACGGGAAAGAAGCTTTAGCGTGGTTTTTCTTACCGCGGGACGGCTGTTTGATATCCTGCGCAAATATGCTTTGAATCAAATCAACGATATTGACGCCCTGCTTGAGGCAGAATTGCTGATTATCGATGACTTCGGCACGGAGCCTTTATTTAACAATAT
>URTC01000195.1 GCA_900550765.1 uncultured Clostridia bacterium
CCTTTGAGGGCCGCTGGCTGGCGCCTTTTTCCACAAAATAGATGCCTACCCGGTCGCCGCCGCGGGCGATGAAGGAGGTATCCACGCCAAAGCGGCGCAGGGCGTTTACGCCCGCCTGGCCGATTTCATGGGCCGGCAGTTTGGTAACAAAAGCGGCGTCTATGCCGTAATTGGCCAAGGATACTGCTACGTTGGCTTCACCGCCGCCGTAAGTGGCCAGGTATTTTTCCGCCTGAACAAAGCGGTAATAGCCCTCGGGGGCAAGGCGAAGCATAATTTCACCGAATGTAATAACCTTCATGATTTATTCTCCTTTATTACTTTTTTTGTACCAAATGCAAGGCAAAGCCGCCGAAATCCCCTTTAAAATAGATGGCTGTCAAATTGCCCGAAGCATCGGTTTTTTTTGTGCTTTCATCAAAGGCAAAGCCGCGCTTTTCCAGGTGATAGATGGCGCGTTCAATATAATTAGTTCCGATAGCGATGTGCCCGTTTTTGCCTAAATAGGGGGCTTTCATCACTTCGATGCCGCTGCCGGCAAATATGCTGCTGTTGCCGTTTTTGGGGGCAAAGCCGAACATTGCCTCAAACAGGCCGGCAAGAGAAAGGGCTTCCGCTTCATTTGCAGCATTGATGCCCACGTGCTTTATTTCAAAGCCGAGCATTTGTGTAACGGCTGTGCGGGTCAGCTCGCGGATTGCGTCAAAATTGCCTTCTTTGACCAGCGCTTTATCGACCATCCAGCTGCCGCCGCAGGCAATGATCTTATTAAAATCCAAATACTGTGTTAAATTCGCGGCGTTGATGCCGCCGGTGGGCATAAATTTTACATTGCCGTAGGGGGCGCTCATAGCTTTGATCATTTTCAGCCCGCCGGCTGCCTCGGCAGGGAAAAATTTTACCACTTCAAGCCCAAGCTCCAGCGCAATTTCAATATCGCTGGGGGAAGAACAGCCCGGCGTTACAGGAATGTTTTTTTCTATGCAGTATTTTACCACGGTGGGGTTCAGGCCCGGGCTTACAATGAATTTTGCACCCGCAGCAATCGCTTTATCCACCTGCTCAGTTGTCAGAACCGTACCTGCGCCGATGAGCATATTCGGGAAATCCGACGCCATAATTTGAATGGCTTCTTCTGCCGCCGCGGTGCGGAATGTAACCTCCGCGCAGGGCAGACCGCCATCGCACAGAGCCTGCGCCAAAAAACGGGCATCCTTTGCATCGTCCAAAGCGACGACGGGTACGATGCCTAATTTGGATATTTCTGTTAAAACAGCATTCATAAAATCTCCTCTTTTCTTTTGCTTATACAATCAAATATACCGCTGTATATCAACAGTATTACTATAATAAATTATATATTTATAAATTTTAGCTGTCAAGGTATTCAACCGCTTTTTACTATGTAATTCTTGCTCAATCTAAGAAATATGTTGAAAAAAATGACAATGTATTGTATAATTTTTACAATATAAAATTTAGCAGGAGGAAGAACATAATGGAGAATGTTTCAAGAGAAAAAGCCCTTGCACTTTTGCGGAAATATAATAAAGAACCTTTTCATCTGCAACATGCATTTACCGTGGAAGGGGTGATGCGTTGGTTTGCAGAAATGTTGGGATATGCGCAGGAGGCGGACTTTTGGGCCTGCGCAGGCTTGTTGCATGATATTGATTATGAGCAGTTTCCGCAGCAGCATTGCCTGAAGGCACCGGAGCTTTTAAAGGAGGGCGGCTTTGGGGATGAAATGATCCATGCTGTATGCAGCCACGGTTACGGCCTGTGCTGTGAGGTGGAGCCCGTACATGAAATGGAAAAGGTTTTGTTTGCCTGTGATGAACTGACCGGTTTAATTGGCGCATGTGCAAAAATGCGCCCGAGCAAAAGCGTACAGGATATGGAACTTAAGAGCCTGAAAAAGAAATTTAAGGATAAAGCTTTTGCCGCCGGGTGTTCCCGGGATGTGATCGCCTTGGGGGCAGAACGCTTGGGCTGGGAATTGGACGAGCTGTTGGATAAGACTTTGCAGGCTATGCGTGCCTGCGAGGAATCCGTTGCGCGACAGATGCAGACGCTGCAATAAAAAAGCGGTGTTTTGCCGCGAAAAATTTTTGGATCTTTATTGTTTTTTGTTTATGAGAAGTACCAGGGGCAGAAGGATGCCGCCGAGGCTGTTGCCGAGGGTAACGGCTAAAAGGAACAGCAGGGCGGAAGGGGAAAACAGCACAGCCGGCGGACACAATGCCAGATAGGCCATATCGGCAACACTGTGTTCAAAGCCGCAGAGGATGAAGACTGGTACACAAAAAAGGATGCCGATGTGCCGTGAGGATTTTTCGGTATTACTCTTAAAAATATCAACGGCGGCAAACATTAAAATACCGCAGAAAATGCCTAAAAGAAGGGCGGAGAAAAGGTTCTGCTGCAGTTTTGCCTGCACTAAAAGCTCTGCTTTTTCCAAAATGGCAGTATTACCGGAAGTGCGGAAAGCGGTACCGGAAAGCAATGTGCCGCAGAGATTGCCGAGCCAAACCGTTAGTAAAAACAAGGCTTTTTTCAGCGACTTTTCGCCTTTGTATACTGCATAGCCGATTTTGCCCGTGTACAGGTTCAGGCCGAATTCGCAGATGCAAAGCAGGCCTACTGCAAATAAAACGGCGCCGGCAAGCTTGCTTTGGCAAGAAAGGAAAACGATGGCACCGATGCTTATAAAAATACCAGCCATTCCAGCTTTAAAAAAATCATGAAAAAAGTTTTTCATACAAGAAACCTGCTTTCCTTTTGATATGTCTATTATACAGAAAAAAGAGAATAAGTACAGCGGAAAAATTTAAAATACGTCAAAATTTTTAATAGAACAGAGAAGAGGTCGTTATGGCGAAAGCGTCGGAGCAGAAACTGAAAATTTTGTATTTGCTGGATATTTTGGAGAAATATACAGATGAGCAGCATCCTGTTAGCATGAATGAGATCTTACGCCGGTTGAAGCTGCGGGGAATACAGGCAGAACGCAAAAGTATTTATGATGATATTGCGGTATTAAATGCCTATGGACTGCAGGTGAAAAACCGGAGGGGGGCACAGGGAGGGTATTATCTTTGCAGCCGTTTGTTTGAAATGCCGGAATTGAAACTTTTGGTAGATGCAGTACAGGCTTCAAAATTTATTACGGTAAAAAAAAGTGAGGAATTAATTAAAAAGTTAGAAAGCCTTACCAGCAAAAATAAAGCGGTAGAATTGCAGCATTCTGTTATTATGCGTGAGCGGATAAAAACCATGAATGAAAGCGTATATCATAATGTAGACAGTATCCAATGGGCTATTACGCAGAATGTAAAAGTGTCCTTTGCCTATTTTGATTGGAATATTAAGAAGCAGCGTCAGCTGCGCAGGGACGGAAAACGGTATAAAGTCAGTCCCTGTGCGCTTACCTGGGATGATGAAAACTATTATTTGATTGCTTACGATGAGGAAGCGCAGAAGATCAAGCATTACCGGGTAGATAAAATGCAGAATATTCTTGCGGAACAGGAGCCGCGCGAAGGGGTGGATACCGGCATGCGCTTTGATATGGCAAAATATTCGCGCAAAATGTTCGGGATGTACGGCGGCGAGGTCACGCGCGTAAAGCTTCGATGCAGCAACAGTTTGATTGGGGTGATTCTTGACCGGTTTGGCATGAATACGATTATTACCCCTGATGGAGATTGTTTTGAGGTTATGATTGAAGCGGCCATAAGTCCGGTGTTTTTATCTTGGGTAATGCAGTTTGGAGATAAGGTAAAGATATTAAGTCCTCAGGCGGTAATTGATGACCTGAAAAAGCTGGCACAGTGTGTTCTGGAACATTATAAAATATGAAATTTTTGCTTTAGAGGAATAAAACTTGACAAAACCCTCATATATATAATATACTATATATAGTATATAGAATGAATATCATTTCGATAGAAAGCATTTTAAGGATGGATCATTGCTTTTTATTGCTGTGCGGATCAATTTTGAAAACAGCAGTTTTGTATTTCCAGATTTAAGAAAGATTTGCAAATTTTGAAAAAAAGGAGGGTATTTGTGGCGAGACTGAAGGAGAAAATATCAGAATCCCTTTCTTCTGTATTGCCGATTACGGCGATTGTATTTCTCTTATGTATTACTATTGCACCGGTGACCAATAATATTTTGATGATGTTTTATTTTAATTTATTTCAGTTAGTTTCTCTATTTATGATAGTCCATCTTCAAGCCTAGTTTAGTTGTATTTATCAGGTGATTTTGTAG
>URTC01000196.1 GCA_900550765.1 uncultured Clostridia bacterium
GAATTGGAAAAAATATTATAAACCCTTTAAACCGGGCAAATATATTGTAATAAAACCTTCCTGGGAAGAGTATGTCCCTCAGAAAGAGGATTTGGTGCTGGAGATGGACCCCGGCGCAGCCTTCGGAACGGGCTCGCATGAGACAACGCGCATGTGTATTCTGCTTTTGGAGGAATATGTTAAAAAGGGCTGTTCTGTTTTGGATGTAGGCTGCGGCACCGGCGTGCTGGCCATGTGCGCGGCGCGTTTGGGAGCACAATACGTGCACGCGGTAGATATTGACGCTGAGGCTGTAAAAGTGGCAAAGGCCAATGCAGAGCGCGGCGGTTTTGCTATAGACGTGGAATGCGGCAATTTATTGGAGAAACAGTATGAAAATGCGGATATCGTGGTGGCCAACATTATTGCTGACGCGGTGATGAAGCTGGCACCGGCAGCAAAGGCACATTTGAATGAGGGCGGTATTTATATTGTTTCCGGCATTATCAATGAAAGAGCCGATGAAGTAGAAGCGGCCCTTGCGGTGCAGGGATTTCAGAAGCTGCAGCGGCTTACGCAAGGGGAATGGACGGCTATGGCCTGGAGAAAGTAGATGGACGATCTTTTCAGTTTTGCAAAGCAGAATACGAGCGTGCCTTTGGCAGAGCGTATGCGGCCCAGGAGTTTTGATGAATTTTTCGGGCAGCAGCATATTGTGGGCAAAGGTCGCTTGCTGCGGCGCGACATTGAGGCGGACAGGCTTACCAGTTGTATTTTTTACGGCCCGCCCGGCTGCGGAAAGACAAGCCTTGCATCGATCGTGGCGAATGTATGCTCGGCGCACTTTGAAAAGCTGAACGCCGTTACCGCAGGCGTGGGCGAGGTACGGGAAATTATTCAGGCCGCGCAGGAGCGGCGGAGCCTTTACGGCAAGCCGACGGTGCTTTTGCTGGATGAGTGCCACCGCTGGAGCAAGGCGCAATCCGACGCATTGCTGCCGGCGCTGGAAAACGGCACGATACAGTTGATTGGCTCCACCACGGAGAATCCCTATATCAGCTTGACGCGGGCGCTGCTTTCCCGCTGCCGGGTGTTTGAATTTCAGCCTCTGACGCAGGAGGATGTTACTGTTGCAGTGGAGATGGCGCTAAAGGATAAACAGCGCGGCTACGGGAATATGGAGGTTTTTTTTGCACCGGAGGCACTAAAGCATATCGTTTCCGTTGCCGCGGGGGATGTGCGCACCGCATTAAACGCGGTGGAGTTGGCTGTGCTGACGACCCCGCCGGACGATCAGGGTAAAATTTTTATTACGCTGGAGGCGGCGGAGGAATCCATTCAAAAGCGGGCGGTTGCAATCGATGAAAGCTTATATTATGATATGCTCAGCGCCTTTTGCAAAAGCCTGCGGGGAAGCGATCCGGATGCGGCAGTGTTTTGGGCGATGCGTATGATAGAGGGCGGCGCTGACCCGCGCGTCATTGCACGGCGGATGATTGTACACGCTTCTGAGGACGTAGGCCTGGCCGAGCCGATGGCACTGCTGCAGGCCACGGCCGCGATGGACGCGGTGGAGAAAATCGGATATCCTGAATGCCGGCTGGCGCTGACGCAGGCAATTATTTTTATAGCTGTTTCTCCTAAGAGTGACAGTGTGACCAAAGCCCTTACAGGCGCGATAAGCGATGCAGCCCTGCCGGTAACGGTACCTGCACATTTGTGTGATAGTCATTATTCCGGGCATGAACAGCTGGGGCGGGGCGTGGGATACCGCTATCCCCATGATTTTGAGGGGCATTTTGTGCAGCAGCAGTATCTGCCCGATCAGCTTATAGGAAAACAGTATTATGTTCCTACTGCGCAAGGAGCGGAAAAAAAGATAAAAGAGAAGAAAGACCATGGACATTATTGAAATTAAAAATGTGAGTTATCGTTATGACGAGGAATCTCCCGAGGTGCTGAAGCAAATAAATCTTACTATAAAAAAGGGTGAATTTTTATGCGTTTTAGGACATAACGGCAGCGGAAAAAGCACGTTGGCAAAACTGATCAACGGCTTGTTTATTCCTACCGGGGGTTCCGTTACGGTAAACGGCATGGATACCCGGCAGGAGAAAAAACTGCTGGATATTCGAAAATGTGCGGGGATGGTGTTTCAAAATCCGGATAATCAGATGGTGGCAACCATTGTGGAGGAAGATGTGGCATTTGGTCCTGAAAATTTGGGCGTGCCGCATGAACAGCTGCGCGGCCGGGTCGACGACGCGCTGCGGGCGGTCAATATGCTTGAGTTTGCTAAAAGCGCACCGCACCATCTTTCCGGAGGACAGAAGCAGAGGATAGCAATTGCCGGTATTCTTGCGATGGAACCGGAAATTTTAATTATGGACGAGGCCACGGCAATGCTGGATCCCAAGGGGCGGGCGGAAGTGCTGGATACCGTGAAACGCTTAAACCGCGAAAAAGGTATTACGGTAGTTTATATTACTCATTTTATGGAAGAGACCGTGGAGGCCGATCGCATTGTGATAATGGGGGATGGAACGATTCAAATGACGGGTACACCTCAGGAGGTTTTTGCGCGAGAGGAAGAGTTAGATTCCCTTACGCTGGAGGTTCCAGAGGTAACAAAAATTGCCCGGGAACTGCAGAGCCGGGGGATTGCTGTTGACCGTAATATTTTAACGTTGGAGGAACTTGCTGAAGCCTTATGTCAATTTATATAAACCACTTGAACCATGTATATAACCCGGATTCTCCGTTTTCGGTAGCTGCGCTGGAGGATGTGAGCCTTACGGTGGAGGACGGTGAATATGTTTGCATTATCGGCCATACCGGCAGTGGAAAGAGTACGCTGGTACAACATTTTAACGGTATATTAAAGCCCAGCAGCTGTGAAAAAATGATCATAGAGGGTGTGGACCTGCTGGAAAAGAAGCCGGATTTAAAGCTGCTGCGGCGTCGGGTAGGAATGGTGTTTCAGTATCCGGAATATCAGTTGTTTGAACAGACTGTTGAGGAAGATATTGCTTTCGGCCCTAAAAACTTAGGATTTTCACCGGAGGAGATTGAACAATGTATTTCCGAAAGTATGGAGATGGTAGGGCTGGAGCAAGCGCTGCGTAAGAGCTCTCCCTTTGAGCTTTCCGGCGGACAGAAGCGTCGTGCGGCGATTGCAGGCGTGCTTTCCATGCGGCCGAAACTTTTGGTGCTGGATGAGCCGATTGCCGGGCTTGATCCGAAAGGGAAACGTGAAATTTTAGAGGTGATTGAGAAGTACCGTAAAAAAAACAGTGCTACCGTAATCATGATTTCTCACAATATGGATGACATTGTGAAGGTTGCTGACAGAGTAATTGTTATGCATAAGGGGAAAAAGGCAATGGATGGTACACCCACAGAAATCTTTTCTCATCAGGAGAAAATTGCGGCTTTAGGCTTGGGATTGCCGGTTGTAAGCAGGCTGGTGCAGCGGCTGAATGAAAAGGGAAAAAATATTCCCGCTTCTATTTGCCGCAGTGAGGAACTCGTTGCTTATATTACGGGGGAGAAAAAATGAAGGATATTACATTAGGACAGTTTTATCCCGTGGAAAGTCCAATCCATTCGTTGGATCCGCGCACAAAAATTTTATGTACGATCGTGTTGGTAGTATTTGTGTTTCTCTGCGGAACATTTATTGGCTTTGGAGTTTCCGCTTTATTTATCGTATTGGTTGCTTGTTTGGCGCATATTCCGCTTAAAAATATGCTTAAGGGGTTAAAAGCGGTCTATTTTTTATTAATTTTTACGTTTGTTTTAAACATATTCTTTTATTCGGCGGGGAATGTTTTGATTGAAGTATGGTTTATTCGTATTACCGACGGTGGTTTGATTCGCGCAGCGTTTATGGCACTGCGGCTGATGCTGCTGGTTACCGGTGCGGGACTGCTGACGCTTACCACATCGCCTATTGAGCTTACCGATGGAATAGAAAGCCTGCTTTCTCCCTTAAAAATCATCGGCTTTCCTGCCCATGAAATTGCTATGATGATGAGTATCGCCCTGCGGTTTATTCCCACCCTGACAGAAGAAACCGATAAAATTATGAAAGCACAGGCGGCACGCGGCGCTGTGTTTGATGAAGGAGGCTTGGTGAAACGGGCTAAGGCGGTCGTACCGCTGCTGATTCCACTGTTTGTAAGTGCATTCCGCCGGGCGGAAGAACTGGCGATGGCGATGGAGGCGCGCTGCTACCGGGGCGGAAGTGGGCGGACCAAGATGAAGCCGCTGCATTATGAGGC
>URTC01000197.1 GCA_900550765.1 uncultured Clostridia bacterium
TTTCATCTATGTTACCCACGACCAAACGGAAGCTATGACAATGGGTACCCGCATCGTTGTTATGAAGGATGGCTGTATTCAGCAGGTAGATTCTCCGCAGAACCTCTACGATTATCCCTGCAACAAGTTTGTGGCCGGTTTCATCGGTTCTCCGCAGATGAACTTCTTTGACGCAACGTTGATCAAAGAAGGCGACAACGTAATTGCGCGCTTTGGCGAAAACAAAGTAACGCTTCCTCAAACGATTGTTTCCAAGCTGACAGATGAAAGCTATATCGGTAAGGATGTTACCTTAGGAATCCGCCCTGACGATATCCATGACGAACAGGTATTCATCGAAGCACATCCTGAAGCAAAAATTAAAGCGCATGTAGATATTCTTGAAAAGCTGGGTTTTGAAACCTTAGTTTACTTAGAGATGGATGGCAAAGATGATAACGCCGTTGCCCGTGTCAACCCGCGTTCTACCATTATGAGCGGCGATGACGTTGTACTTGCTTTAGATCCTTATCGCATCCAATTATTTGACAAGGATACCGAGGTAAGTATTTTAGATAACTGATATAATTTGAAAGCCCTCTGCTTGCGCAGAGGGCTTTTTTATTTTTCTTTGTATGAAACAAATACAAAAAGCTATTTTACAAACACTATTCCGGCACGCGGTACTATAAGCTCGCCTATCGCCTCCGGCCCAAAAACACCGCTTGCCTGCTCCTGCCCCATGCAATCTACGATTCGATAGTTCCTTCCCGTACAATTTTTAAAATAAAGGCTTTGGCTTGCCGTGCCGTTTACTACAGCAAAATCCGCATATGCACCGGCAATAACTGGCTGCGTATACGCCGTAATTACCGCTTTATCTCCCAAGCTTGCGCAAACCTGGCTGTATCCTGCTTCCGGATTAAAAGCTGTAAGTTTGCCTTCTAATAAAACCTCTCGGTTCTGCCGCCAAAAAGAAAGATAATAAGAAAGCATACGCCGGTGGTCCTCCCGCAGGCGGTTCAGCCGCATGGAAATCTGCGGTACACTGTAAAGCACGCTTATCAGCTGTGCCGCCGCGCTCTCTACCGAATCGTCATAATGCCACATCAGCATATCGGAATGAACGGCCGTTTTGCCGGAAGTCAACCGAAGATTTACTACATCTCCACGGTTGCGCAGCGCATCACCCGGACAGTCTGCTACGCGCAGCATATTGCCGTACCGACGAATATTCGGCCCTACATAAGTTTGGCGGAACTCAAGCAAAACTTCCGGATTCTGCTGGTACAATACCTCTGTAACTTCCCGCATCAGCGCATCCACACCGTCCTCCAGAGAAGCATAATCCCGCCGGGGATCCTCTTCAATCGATTTTCCGCGCAGAATAAAGGAATCAATAAAGTCCAGCTTTAAACCGTCCAATCCCCACGCTGCTACAGCTTCTTTATACGTCTTTACTAAGTACTGCCGCACCTGCGGATACCGCGGATCCAGCGCCCAGAAATCCCTTCCGTTGCCGCTGCCGTCCAGCAGCATATCGCGAAATTGCTCATAGGCCGAAGAGTGAAGTCCTACAAAAGGCACCGAATACCATAGCATCACCTTCATACCGATAGCATGAAGCTGATCCACAAACGCCTTCATATCCGGTATTTTGGAAGAAGCCACCTTCCAATCGCCGCAGTAAGCATAGCCGCGGCTGTTATCCTCCGTCTGCCACCCGTCATCAATGATCACGGTCTCCATTCCCGCAGCCTTTGAGAGCCGGCACTCCTCTAAAATTTGTTCCCTGTCCAACAGTTGATGAAAGCTGTACCACAGGGAATCCATCGGCATTTTAGCCGCCTCCGGCACCGGGGCAGGCGCATAATAGTCTTTCTCCCACCAGTTCACGACATCGTAGATGCTGTCATAATACGGAATATCGCGCATATCCAGCCGCAGCACAGCCCGATACGACTCCACCGGCGTAGTAGGCAGTGTAAAGAACTCTACCGTACAATCGATACAGCCGTCCTCCTCACAAATCCCCGTAGCAATTGCCGTAGGCGTTGCTGCATCCGAAAGTGCGATCGTCAGCCGATTCTTTCCCCCTAAGGAAATCACACTTTGCAGCGGCATCCAGGCTGCCAGCCTTGCCTCGGTACGGCGCTTGCTCCAATTCGGGCCAAGATGACGGGAATCCCGCAGGGACGGGCTCCAAACCGAATAGCAATCGCATGCCGGCAGCTTCCAGGTGATTTTAAACTTCTGCGGCACGGCTTTTTCCTGAAGCTGCATCACAACATCTGCGTAAAAAACGCCGTTCTCCTCCCGCTGGTTCACCAGTTCAATTCTCGTCTGCGGATTTCCTCCGCTGATTTCAAAATTCATAAAATACGCTCCTTTTTTGTATTCTATCATACTCCTGCCATACAAGCAAGAAAAGATACTATGTTACGGCGCCTGATAGTATTCCTGAAACAAATCGTTGGGTGTACATTCCAAAATATCACAAAGAGCCTTTAAATTTTCAAACTTAATACTTTTCGTTTGGTTATTGATGATTTTATTAAAATTCTGATAGCTTAATCCCAACTGAATATACAGCCAATACTTTGTTTTGCCCTTTTCCTTTAAAATTTCATAAATGCGCAGTGTCAATTATATCACTCCAACAATATATAATGAATACATTATATAAAAAACAGTTCTTGACAAATAGATATGCACATTATATAATGTTATCAATATATAATGTATACATTATATAAACTTTTATGAAAAAGGACTATAGCACCGTGAAAAAAATCCATCTTCTGCTCTGCATGCTACTGGCAGCTGTCGTACTCTTTGCCGCTTCATCTCCCCTTTTTCTACACAACGCTTGCTTTATTTTTACAGAAGAAGATTCTGTTACCCTTATAAAATATACCGGCCGCGCCAAGCGCGTATCTGTACCGGCGTGCCTTAACGGCAAAGAAGTTTCTCAGATCAGCCCCATTGCTTTTTCCGGAAACCGTGTGATTGAGGAAATTATCTTTCCTAAAACAATAACCCTCTTCGATATGCGTTCCATAGAAGGATGCCTCTCCTTAAAAAGAATCGTCTTTCAAGCAGAAACTCTTACGCTTACCTATAAAAAATTTTTACTCTCGGGTGTAACTCTTCAGAATATTTGTCCCAATTTAGAAATAATACATCTTATAAGAATCAAAGATAGGCAAAACCTCTCCATAGATTTTCCATTAAACACCATACGAATTAAGATGTCCGGCACTCTTTTCAGCCAACAGAACCACAGCCTTTCTTTTTTAGCATGCAATCCCTTGTATGCCCTGTTTTGACTTCATCTTTTTTCCTTTTGTACGAAAAAATCCCGCAGATATCTGCGGGATTTATATATGCACATAAATGCATTTATTTGTTCAATACTGCTTTTGCAGTCTCAGCCACATGCTGTGCAGTAAAGCCAAATTTTTCAAACAGTACTTTTGCAGGCGCAGAAGCACCAAAGTGATCGATGCACACTGCTGCGCCGTCTAAACCGATATAGCGATACCAGCTTTGAGAAGAAGCCGCTTCTACGGCCACGCGGGCGCGTACTTCTTTCGGCAGTACGCTTTCTTTATATTCCTTGCTTTGCTTTTCAAACAGTTCCATCGAGGGCATAGAAACCACACTGGCCTCAATTCCTTCCTGCTTTAAAAGAGCAGCAGCCCCCACTGCTTGCTCCACTTCAGAGCCGCTGGCTATCAGCAGCACATCCGGTACTGCTTTTTCCGCTTTCTGCAGCACATAGCCGCCTTTTAAGGCATCTTTGCCGCTGCCTCCATATTGGGGAAGATTCTGTCGCGTCAGCACAATAGCTGTGGGACCATCATTGTTCATTGCTACGGTATAGGCAGCCGCCGTTTCTTTTGCATCGGCAGGACGGAACACCGTCATACCGGGAATACTGCGTAGAGCTGCCAGCTGCTCGATCGGCTCATGGGTCGGACCGTCCTCCCCCACACCGATAGAATCATGCGTCAGCACATAAGTTACCGGCAACTTCATCAATGCCGCCATACGCATGGCGTTTTTCATATAGTCGGTAAACACAAAAAAGGTTGCGCAATAGGGCGTTACACCGCCGTGCAGATACAAACCGTTCACGATGGCTGCCATAGCATGTTCCCGAATGCCAAAATGGACATTGCTTCCCTCTGGCGTCTCCGCGCTGAAATACGGTCTTCCTTTCATTTCACTCTTATTAGAAGGTCCCAGATCGGCAC
>URTC01000198.1 GCA_900550765.1 uncultured Clostridia bacterium
CAGCTCGGCGCCGCACTTGCCGCAGATGCGGACGGCGACGTCCTTCTTCTTGCGCTCATTGTAGACCATCTTGTGGGCCACACGAGTGCGCTTGCCGCACTTGGGGCAGACAACCTGCACCTTGCTGGCATAGATGGCAGCCTCGCGCTTGACGATGCCGCCCTCCTCGCCCTGACGGCGGGGCTTGACGTGGCAGGTGACCATGTTGCAGCCTTCTACAATTACATTTTTACTCACTTCTACCGCAAGAAAAGCGGTATCCGGCCGGCGCGCGGCCATCTCACAAATAAACCCGCCTTTCCCGCAGCCGATTTCCATCTCCACCTTCCGGCTGCCGAATACGGAGGCAAAATCGATATACTCCTTATGCTCCAGCGCTTTTTGTATATTCAGTTCCTGCCGCCGCGGCATCCATAAAATTTCACCGCAGGCGCTGATCTGCGCCTCCAGATTTCTCTTTTTTCTCATTCTCATAAGCCATTGTTCCTATTCAGTTGATGGCACAGATTATATCAAAAAAACGGCGCTTTGGCAACGGAAAGCATATCTTGATTCAAAAAAGGGCCCCCCTCAAACGCAAGAAGGAATCCCTAAGGCCGCACTACAGCCAGCTTCTAAATGTTAAAAAACGGTATGCTTGTATTCTATACATAAATAGCAATACGCTCCCAGCCGATTTGGCAGCCGAAAACAAAAGTTTTCCGTTTTATTGCCGATTACAAAGCACTTTTCTTCACCAGAGGGAGACTTATCGCAGTGACATATTATCATACAATATCTTAACTTTTGAAAATATTTGTTATCCTATTTTTATAAAGAAAATCAGTTAGTTTCTCCGCTCTCTTAGCTCCCGCTCATAAGCAACCGACAGATTTTCTTTCTCTCAGCTCCCTCTGACGAGGGAACTGCCGAGCATCAGCGAGGCTGAGGGAGAGAGGTTTTATCGCATCGTTTGATCTTTTGCTCTTGCCTCTTTCTCTCCCTCCGTCAATCCTTACGTTTTGACACCTCCCTCTGATGAGGGAGGCTTAACTCGTCCCAAGCTATCCTATTTCTCGTCAAGGGAACGCCTATTTATTTCAAGCTGTCACGGAACAGAAAGCAGTCTTCCCCCTATTTTTGCAACACTATAAACTTCTTTTCAGCACCCTCCGTTACGAAAGGATTCCTATCTGTTCCAGTCGTTCAGACCTTTCATAGAGTGAAAATTCCATAGACTAAAGAAACATTCCTATCCTTTTTCCATGCACATCTGTCCTTGCTTCGCTACAAATTTCCTATTCCATGCTAAAAAAAACAATTTTGTTATATTGCTTTTTTCTTTTATTTATATTACAATCAAAATAGTATAAAAAATAGGAGAAATTCATATGAACTATTCAGGCAAAAACCGCCGTGCGATCAGTTTTCCTTTAGGGGGGATCGGCAGCGGATGCATCGGACTTTCCGGCTACGGACAGCTGATTGACTGGGAGATTTTCAACCGCCCTGCCAAGGGCAGCTGCAACGGGCTTTCGCACTTTGCAATAAAAGCGGACGACGGTACGAAAGTATGGGACGCAAAAGTTCTTCACGCCGATATAGATACCGAGTGCATGGGCTCTTTTTCCCTGCACAACTTCGGCCACGGGAGTCCGCGCAGTACAATGATGGGCTTTCCGCACTTTAAAGACTGTATTTTTAAAGGCGAATTTCCCTTTGCGCAAATTAACTTTATCGATTCTTCCTTTCCGGGCAAGGTTACGCTGCATGCTTTTAATCCGTTCATCCCCACCAACGAGGACGATTCCTCCATTCCTGCGGCGTTTTTTTCTATTTTTGTAGAAAATACCACCGATACAGCGCTGCACTACACTATCGCGGGCTCGCTGAACAACCCTTTTGCCGCGGAAGAAGGGACCAACACACATTTTCAAAAGGACGGTGCGCATTTTCTTCACCTGCGCGATCTTGCCCATACGCCCGATGAAATCGCCTACGGTGATCTTACACTGGCCACAGACGCCGAAGAAAGTTCTTTCCAGGAATACTGGTTCTCCGGCCGGTGGTTCGATGCCGCAGGTGTATTCTGGCAGGAATTTTCTGCTTTCGGTACCCTAAAAAACCGCCGTTATCCCTCTATAAAGGGCGGTGAAGCTACCGCCACATTAACTGCCGGTGCATGGCTTCAGCCGGGAGAAAGCAAGGAATTTCGTTTCATCTTTTCCTGGAATATTCCTAACAACCATAACTACTGGGCCGATAGGAACCTTACGCAAGGAGTTGAGGACGAAAAAGCCCAGTGGGAACCCTACAACCAGTGGAAAAACTACTACAGCATCCTGTTTGCCGATTCCTCCGTTTCCGCCGCTTATGCACTGAAGCACTGGGACCGCCTTTTAGAAGGGACACAGCTTTATCATGACGCACTTTTTTCCTCCACCCTGCCCAAGGAGGTGCTTGACGCCGTAAGCGCCACGGTTTCGGTTTTAAAAAGCCCTACGGTACTGCGGCTGGAGGACGGCTCGCTCTACGGCTGGGAAGGCTGCAATGCCTCCTACGGCTCCTGTGAAGGCAGCTGTACTCACGTTTGGGCTTATACCTATGCCCTGTGCTTTCTCTTTCCGCGCTTAGAACGTTCTATGCGGGATTTAGAGTGGAGATATACTCAAAAACCTGACGGCGGCCTGGCCTTCCGCCTGATGCTTCCGCTGCAGCGCCAGCCATGGGCTTTCCGCCCCTGTGCCGACGGGCAGTTCGCCACCATTTTTAAAACCTATCGGGAATACAAAATATGCGGGGATGAAAAATGGCTGCGCGAAAAATGGCCTTTTGTAAAAAAGGCGCTGGAATATGCCTGGAGCCATGAAAATTATGATCTTTGGGATCCGGAAGCCTCCGGTATTCTGACAGGCCGCCAGCACCACACACTGGACATGGAGCTGTTCGGCCCGAATTCCTGGCTGCAAAGCATGTACTTAACCGCGCTGAAGGCCTGTGCGAAAATGGCGGCCTTGCTGGGGGAAAAAGAAAGCGCCCGGCAATACGCAAAAATGTTTGAAAACGGTAAAGCATGGGCGGAAGAGCATCTGTTTAACGGCGAATACTTTTATCAAAAAATTGATATTACCGATCAATCGCTGCTTGAAAAATACGCGGACGGCGCTTCTATGCTGGGCGGAAGCGTAACCGATGACTACTGGAGCGAAGAGCTGGGTGAAATCAAATATCAAATCGGCCAGGGCTGCGCCATCGACCAGGTACTGGGCCAATGGCACGCCAATTTAATCGGCCTTGGCGAAATTTTTGACCGCAAAAAAGTACGCGCCGCACTGAATGCCATTTATCGCTATAACTACAAACCCAACATGCGCCAACATGTCAATCCCTGCCGCGTATACTGCATGAATGATGAAAGCGGCGCCGTGATCTGCAGCTTTCCTTCAGGCAAGCAAAAACCCATGATTCCGGTTCCCTACAGCGAAGAAACGATGCACGGCTTTGAGTATCAGGCCGCAGCACATATGATTCAGGAGGGAATGCTCAAAAAAGGGCTTGCTTTGGTACGGGGAATTCGCCGGCGTTATGACGGTGCACGGCGTAATCCATGGAATGAAATCGAATGCGGCTCCAACTATGCGCGTTCTATGGCGACATTTTCATTGCTGCCCGCCTTCTCGGGTATGCAATACAATGCCGCGCAGGGTCTCTTGAGCTTTGCTCCGGTACAGAAAACGGACAACTTCCGTTGTTTCTGGTCTTTAGACAGCGGCTTCGGCACCGTGGAAATCACAAAAGATACCGCTTCCCTGCACGTACTTTACGGAAATCTTTCTCTGTCCCAAACAGGGTTCGGCAAAAAAAAGCCCCCTGTCCGAATCCTGCTCGATAATCAAAGAATTCCCTTTACGGCCAAAAACAGCTGTATTTTTATCGATGCCGTTCTGCTGAAAGCCGGGCAAAAAATAGTGATATCTTTTTAAACACAAAAACCTTCCGCTTGTGATAAGATGCAGCAAAACGCAGGTTTGGACGGAGAGAGAGAAACGCACAAAAACCAATTTATGCATCCCTTTCTCCGTCTCGCCGCAAAGGAATCCGAAGGCAAAGCTATAGATGCACAATCTCCGTTTGTCAAAGCAAGCGAAGAAAAAAGCACCGCCGATCTATTCAAACTTTTATAAAAATTTTTCTTTCAGAATTTTCGCGCCTTTTCGATTAAAAACGTAGGTTTGATCCATTCCT
>URTC01000199.1 GCA_900550765.1 uncultured Clostridia bacterium
TGAAAAATACCCCGAACGAAAGATTGCTACGATCGATTCCTTGGGGGCTTCCATGGGTGAGGGGCTTTTAACTGCTGCATTGGCGCATCGGCGTGATGAAGGCATGGAGTTTGACGAAATTGTTGCCTGGGCGGAGAAAAATAAACATCATGTGATTCATTGGTTTACGGTAGATGATTTAAAATATTTATACCGAGGCGGACGTGTTTCCAGAACCAGTGCTATTGTGGGCAGCCTGCTGAATATTAAGCCGGTACTCCAGTGCAATGCCGAGGGAAAGCTGGTGCCGGTGGAAAAGGTAAAAGGCCGCAAGCGCGCGCTGAGAGCTTTGGCTGAAAGCTTGGATCAATATGGTGAGAATATTGATGGGCAGGAGATTTTTATCAGCCATGGTGATTGCGAAGAAGATGCGCTGCTGGTTAAGGATATGATTGCAGAAAAATATAAGAATTGTAAATTTGTGATGGGGAATATCGGTGCGGTAATCGGCGCACATTCAGGTCCGGGGACGGTAGCGGTATTCTTTTTCGGCAAAAAGCGATTTATTTAATATATAAAAGAATAGACCGCACAGCAGGTTCTTCTGCTGTGCGTTTTTTTTACGGCCTGAGCTTGCAAAAAAGCTGCGGGTTTGTTATAATAAAAAAGAAAGTGAGTGTATGAAATGAAAATTGATTTGAAGATTGATTTAAAATCCTTATTGAGCTTAGAGCAGACCTATGGCAAAAAGTTGGTTACAGTAATCTATTATGTAATGGCAGTGGTAATTGCTGTGAATGCTGTGGTTACATTTATCGGCGGTATTGTAGATGTAGCAAACGCTCAAATTTTTGCCGGATTAGGGAAAATTCTATTCTGTCTGCCTTTAGCGGGAGTGTATTTGCTGCTTTTACGGCTAGGTTGTGAACTTGTCAACGCTATTTTTGAACATTGCGGCAAGGATTAAGGCTGCAGAAAATAACAATTGAAGTACTTAATATTATGGGTTAATCGGTTTCTGTTGCTGAACTATTTTTTGAATTTGGACGGTGCAGGAAGAAATGCCGAGTTTATACAGAGCTTTTTTCTTTTAAAAAGGAAAAAATGCTTGACAAATCAGGAGGAATACCGTATTATAATTAAGCTTGTATAAAAGTAATTAAAAAGTTGGAGGTAGTGCTATGAAATCTATTGTCGCAAAACCCGCGGATATCGAGCGCAAATGGTATGTTATCGATGCAAACGGGCAGACGCTTGGCAGATTAGCTTCTCAGGTAGCTATGATTCTGCGCGGCAAACACAAGCCTATTTATACGCCTCATGTTGATTGCGGTGACCATGTGATCGTTATCAAAGCGGACAAGGTTGTGCTTACCGGAAAAAAACTGGACCAGAAGGTTTATTACAGATATAGCGGATATATCGGCGGCCTTAAGGAAACCAGCGCACGCGATATGCTTGCAAATAAACCTGAAAAAATGGTGTATGAGGCCGTAAAAGGTATGATGCCCAAAAACTCCTTAGGCAGACAGATGCTTACGAAACTTCGCGTTTATAAGGGTGCCGAGCACGAGCATGCAGCTCAAAAGCCGGAAGCCTACGCACTTTGATAGGAGGAAGTTTGTATTATGGCAGCTAAAGTTCAGTTCTGGGGCACCGGCAGACGGAAAAAGGCCGTAGCAAGGGTAAGACTTGTTGCTGGCAAGGGTGCAATTATTGTAAATAAGCGGGATCTTGATGAATATTTTGGTCTTGAAACCTTAAAGACCATCGTTCGTCAGCCGCTGGAAGCAACGGATAATTTGGGGAAATTTGACGTTCTTGTAAATGTTAAGGGCGGCGGTTTTACTGGGCAGGCAGGTGCTATTCGCCACGGCATTGCTCGTGCGCTTGTAAAAGCAGATGAGAATACGAAGCCTGTGCTGAAGAAGGCCGGATTCCTGACTCGCGATCCGAGAATGAAAGAGCGTAAGAAGTACGGCTTGAAGGCCGCGCGTCGCGCACCGCAGTTCTCCAAGAGATAAGTCAAAAGAAGATATTTTTCTTTTAACAGAGAAAAATATCTTTTCTTTTTATTGTGGATGTATGCGGCAGCATTTAAAGGACTGATACGATTCTTTTTGCCGCTTGACTTTTAAAATAAGACCCTTTATAATGATAGCACTTAAAATTTATGTGTTTTAAAAGGTGTGTTCTTGAATGAGGGAAGAAGAAAAAATAAAAGCGGGAATATTATTCGATCCGTCCGATCCGAAATTAAAAGCGATAAAACGGAAAACGCATAATTTGAATTTGGATTATAACAGTACGTATGAAGAGGACATTGAAAAGAGAGGATCGATTCTTTTGCAGATCCTCAGTGAATTTGGCGAAGGCAGCTTTATACAGGGGCCTGTTGCATTTCATTATGGCTGCCATACAAAGATAGGAAAAAATTTTTTTGGGAATTTTCATCTCACAATTCAAGATGATGCGGAAGTTACGATCGGTGATAACTGTAACTTTGGACCGAATGTAACGATTGTGACGCCGGTGCATCCTATGATAGCGGAGGAGCGGCGGGAGATGATGACGGCGGATGGCAAGAAAAAGCATCTTTGTTATGCAAAGCCTGTGCATATCGGAAATGACTGTTGGTTGGGTGCTTCGGTGACGGTTTGTCCTGGGGTGACTATTGGAGACAATTGCGTGATTAGAGCGGGGAGTGTCGTAACAAGGGATATTCCAGCCAATAGTTTTGCAGCCGGCGTACCGTGCCGCGTGATACGTGAGATAACCAAAGCCGACAGTATGCAGTACAAGCCGGAAATACTGGCGGATAATACGGTGCTGTAGCAAAGATTCGCAGCGTTTTTGCTGCCGGCGGCAGATGTGCGAGCTCGTTTTTTAATTAAAAAAGACTTTGAAGTATCAAAGTCTTTTTTGATTGCTTTGCTATCCTTTTAAAGCGGTACAGTCTGCGCGCCTAAATAGGTAAGCAAAGCCATACTGTTTATGCATAAAGCACAGCCGCGGGTACCGGCGGAGATGTATACGGTTTCCTTTTGATTGATAGAAGCATCAAAAAAGGTAGGAAACCGTTTTTTCATGCCGATGGGGGAACATCCTCCGCGGATATAACCTGTAACGCTTGGCAGTTCTTTTACGTGTATCATTTCTGCACTTTTATCGCCTAAAGCAGCGGCAGCTTTTTTTAGATCGAGTTCTTTGTTTACTGGAATACAACATACAAAGTATCCTTTTTTGCTGCTTCGGAGTACTAAAGTTTTAAAAAATTGTTCCGGCGGAATCTGTAAAAATGCAGCGGCATGCAGGCCCGAGAGGTCCTTTTCATCGTATTCATATTCAACTGAAACATATGGAATTTTTGCTGCATCCAGCAGGCGCATAGCGTTTGTTTTTATCATATCAACTCCAAATCCAAGGAATGAGAGCTAAAAAAGGCGCAAATACAATGGAAATTGTAGATAAAAGCTTGATTAAAATATTGATAGAGGGACCAGAGGTATCTTTAAAAGGATCGCCTACGGTATCGCCCACGACTGCTGCTTTATGCGCATCGGATCCTTTGCCGCCGTACTGGCCGGTTTCAATGTGTTTTTTTGCATTATCCCAGGCTCCGCCGCTGTTGGCCATCATAATCGCCAGAACAAATCCGCTGGCTGCTGCGCCGGAAAGCATAGCGACTACGGCTTCAAACCCTAAAAGGACCGCAACCAAAATGGGAGCCGCGATGGCGATAATTCCGGGAATGATCATATATTTTTGTGAAGCTCCCGTACAAATGCTGACGCAGCGTTCATAGTCCGGTTCGGTGCTGCCATCCATAATTCCTTTGATTTCTTTAAACTGACGCCGGACTTCAAGCACTACTTTTTCTGCGGCCTTTCCTACGGCGGACATGGTAACCGCCGAGAATACAAACGGGAGAACAACGCCTACAAAAAGCCCGATTAGTACGCGAGGATCCAGCAGACTTACCCCGAAGGTAAACGTATCCGGCGCTAATTGCGCAGCCAAAGTTTTGATTGTGTGTGCAAATGCGGAAAGCAATGTGATGGCTGTAAGAGCTGCAGAGCCGATCGCAAACCCTTTACCGGTAGCGGCAGTCGTGTTGCCTAAGGAATCCAATGCGTCAGTCCGTTCACGGACAAATTCAGGCTGGTGCGTCATTTCGGCAATTCCTCCGGCATTATCGGCAACGGGACCGTATGCATCGGTGGCAAGGGTGATC
>URTC01000200.1 GCA_900550765.1 uncultured Clostridia bacterium
GTGGTAACGGAAAATTCGATATGAACTTCTATGATTTAATCAATTCTGAGGCTCAAAAGGCTGCTGGTACGGAACGTTATACTGAAAATGCCGTTGAAAACTTTAATTGCCGGTATTTTAAAATCGATTTTCTGGTACGATCCCTGATTCGTGCCAATACGGAAGAAGACGTAGTAACCTATGCCAAGGATTACTGCGTTGCAGTATATAAAAACGCTGTTCGGCAGATTCGCCGAACAGTGGGTCAAGACGTATACCTTTTAGCTTGCGGTGCGCCGATCACTGAAGCGGTAGGTGTTTTTGATTCTATTCGGGCTTCCCAGGATATTACCTGGTGTAAGGGAAACCTTGAACACCCCGGATATTGGCAGTTGATTGTAAAGAATGCGCAGAATATCTTTTTGCGCAGCTATTATCACAATAAAGTGTTCATCAATGATCCTGACGCTCTTTTGGTCAGAGATTATTTAGGCGAGAAGGATGATGATTTTTGCACAACCTTAGATGAAGCACGGGTTTGGGCTACGGTTGTTGCAATGAGCGGCGGTCCGGTTTTGATCAACGAAGAAATCGAGCGGCTCAGCGATGAGCGGAAAGAGCTTATTCGGCAGGTTCTGCCGCCGATTGGTGTGGGATTGGTTCCGGAGAATTTTTTAGAATATCCGTTGTGCAGCAGGGTACAGGTGACCTGCGGCGATGCACGCATTGCTGCGGCATTTAATTGGACAGAGGAAACGATAGATCAAAATTTGTGTTTGGAAGAACCGGTTTTTGCTTTTGATTGCTGGAGCAAGAGCTTTTTAGGCCGATTTGAGAAGGAAATACCGCTCAACGCAATGGCGCCCCACAGCGTGCGCGCGCTGTACTTGAAAAAGGCTTCAAAGGTTCCTCAGTTTTTGTGTGATGATGCTAACTTTTATATGGGGATGAAAACAGTAAAAGCCGTATGGGAGGGAACAGATCTTTGCCTGGAAAATGCAAGAGGAAACGTTTATGTATATTGCCCGGAAAGCTGGACATGCGAGCATGGCGAATCTGTTGCCGTTTTGGAAGAAGGTCAGGTATTCAAACTGCCGGCAGCGGCATGTGTATCTTTTAAAAGAGGATAGGCCCAAAAGTAAAGGGAAACAGGCCTTTTGAGCATTTTCTGCTGTTGTATGGGGATGCTGTGTACGGGAAAGAGCAAGCTGTTTTCGGATCTTTCCGCAGCAGTTTTTAGACCGCCAACGGAAAATACGCAATAAAAAATAAGGCAGACTTTTTGTATCAATAGGGTGTTTTTCTATAATATGATAAAATGAATATATATACATATATTTAGAGATTAAGGGATTTATGAAAAAAGCTTTTCTTTACGCATTGCCCAAAACACTGCCGGTTATGGCGGGCTATATTGTTTTAGGAATCGGCTTTGGCGTTCTTTTAAAAAATGCCGGCTACGGAGTGGGATGGGCGCTTTTGATGAGCAGTATTGTATATGCCGGCTCTATGCAGTATGTGGCGGTAGATCTGCTAAGTGTAGGAGCTTCTTTCGTTTATACGGCACTGATGACGCTTACGGTGAATGCTCGTCATTTGTTTTACAGTATTTCAATGCTGGATAAATACAAGGGAACCGGAATGGCAAAGCCGTTTTTAATCTTTGGTTTGACGGATGAAACCTACTCTCTGCTTTGTACACAGGAGCTTCCTGAGGGGATATCTAAAAAATGGGTATATCTGTTCATTTCTTTGCTGAATCATTTTTACTGGATAACCGGCAGTTGTCTTGGCTCCGTTCTGGGCGGGCTGGTTCCCCAGCAGTATATGCGAGGCATTGATTTTTCGATGACTGCGCTGTTTGTGGTTATTTTTATAGAGCAGTGGCTTACGGCGAAAAAACATACGGTATCGCTCATCGGTGTTGCCGTATCGGTCGTCTGCCTGCTGATTTTTGGGGCCGATCGTTTTATGATTCCTTCTATGGTGCTGATTGCTTTGATTCTCTTGGTATTTCGCAAAGTGCTTTGCAAAAGGGGGAATGAAAATGAATGATGGGTATATCCTTTGTTCAGTGCTGATTATGGCGGCGCTCACTGCTCTGACACGCTTTTTCCCTTTTTTGGTTTTTTCCCGCAGGGTGCCTTCTTGGGTGGAATATTTGGGTAAGGTGCTGCCCTTTGCTGTGATCGGTATGTTGGTGGTATATTGCTTCAGGAACATTTCGGTAACGGGATATCCATTTGGAATTACGGATTTGATCGCAGTGGCGGCAGTCATAGTACTGCATGTGTGGAAACGCAGTACGCTGCTGAGTGTTTTTGCGGGGACGGCGCTTTATATGGTATTGCTACAGCTGGTATTTGTATAAAAGCAGAACTTGCGTTTTCGGCAACGCCAGATAAGGAAGTTTTTATGCAGGGCACGGTGTAGTGCAGTGCATTTTAGAGGTATTCGGGAGCTAATGCTCCGACTTTCCTTAAGTTTATTGATAATTAGAGAGCTTGATAAAAGGCAAATCGGCTCTTGCTTCGATTCAGGTAGAAACTGTCCGTACAGTTTTCCTGCTTGCTACGGTATAGGATTATTTATGCATATTATAAAAAGGGCTTATGATAAGAGAAATTAATCGTTCGGAAATACCGGAATGTGTTGTGTTGATACGAGAAAGCTTTCTGACTGTTGCAAATGAGTTCAATTTTACTCAAACAAACGCACCAGGGTTCACCGCTTTTTCCACAAGCAATGAAAGACTATATTGGCAATATGATAACGAAAACAGGAAAATGTTTGCTTTTTTTTCGAAGGCAAAATCATCGGTTACTATTCATTGCTGTTTGGAGAAAGCAACGAATGTGAATTGGATAATTTATGCGTAAGTCCTGTATATCGGCACCGTAAAATAGGTGAACAATTATTAAATCATTGTTTTACGTTTGCCAAAAGCCTAGATATATCGAAAATCAGAATTGGCATTGTTGAAGAAAATACACAATTAAGAAAATGGTATGAAGCTCATGGATTCATACATGTAAAAACCGAGAAATATGATTTTTTTCCATTCACTTGTGGATATATGGAGCGAAAAATACAGCAGAACACGAAATGAGCATAATCCTATGCAAAGCAATACCCGTCGAAAAGAAAAATTCTTTTCGGCGGGTATTTTCCATTTTTCCTTATGTGGCGTTGGCATTCGGCGCAGCGCTTTTTTTCTGTAATTTATCCTGTTCTTTAGAGCATGGATCATATTAAAAGGAAAGCCTTATGCGAAAAAACTTCTAAGGATCAAAAGAAATACAAATACGAAAAAATTTTCTTTCATTTGGCGCAATATCTGAAAGCCTCCCTCTGATGAGGAATCCGAGAATGACAGAGTGGAGTATCAATAAGCTTCCTCTTGGGGCGGCAAACGGGATTTTTCCGGAGGGAGAGAAAGGAAACGGATTGATTTGGACTATGTTATTCTTTTTGAGCACGATATTTTGTTGGAGAAACACCGCAATGCTTTTTAAAGATCCGTGAAAAATAAAGCGGATCGTCAAAGCCCAGCATATCGGAAATACCGGTGACGGAAAGATCCGTATCGGCCAGCAGATTTTTGGCAGCGGCTACTTTTAAAGAAAGATGGTAAGCGTGAGGAGAAACCCCATATTGTTTTTTAAATTCACGGCTGAAATGTGAAACACTCATGTTGCAGCTTTCTGCTATTTGCCGGAGCGAAAGCTCATGAATGCGGCATTTTAACAGGAGATCAGCGGCTTTTTCAAGCCTTGTAACGGTGACATCAACTGTGCAGAGCATATAGGAAAGTAAGCACAGCAATATGCCGCAGGCATATTCTTCACGAGCCGCCGTCTGCATTTTTGCCCGGATCAGCCGGTTAAAAAAGTCAATGGCCTCCGGCATGTTATCTACTTGGCGCATTCCGCTGGAAAGATGATGTTTTTTTATGATTGCTTCGATCTGTGTGCCGGAAAAATGCAGCCAATAATAGGAGGCCCCGGCGTTTTTATTAAAACGGTAGATCTGCGGGATCTTTGGTAAATATAAAACCATATTTCCGCTGCCGACGGAAATTTCAGTCCCGTTAAAGGTAAAATAGCCGGCTCCGGAAGTGATCAGCAGCAATTGATAATCACTTCTTACCTCGGGACGATTGATTTCGATATATATAATGATATCGATTTAGCAGCCGCAGTTATGAATTTCGATAGACTCTTCAGACC
>URTC01000201.1 GCA_900550765.1 uncultured Clostridia bacterium
TATGGCACTAAAAAAGGAGGAATTTTTAATGTCAATAAAAATAGGAATTAATGGTTTTGGAAGAATTGGTAAGCTTACACTTCAAGCAGCTTTAAATAAAAATGAAGTTGAGGTTGTAGCTATAAACGATCCTTTTGTTCAAGCAGATTATATGGCTTATATGTTAAAATATGATACTGTACATGGTAGATTTAATGGAGAAATAAAAGCAGAAGAAAAAGCAATCACCGTGACGGTTCATACCGACGCCGACACCCTGGGCAGTGCTTTGCTGGAACAGGAATTGATTGCCGGCGAAGAAAGTGAATACGGCCTGTATATAAAAGTTGTAAATGGCATAAAGGCTGACTATGATACCGATAAAGCCTATTGGGCTTTTTATCAAAACGGTGAGTATATGAATACCGGCGTTGACGGTACAAGCATTACCGGCGGGGAACATTATGAACTCGTCTACACGAAGGGATAAAAAAAGCACGTCTCTTACCGCACGCGAATTGGCGATTTTCAGTATGCTAGGAGCTTTGATGTTTTGCAGCAAAATCATCATGGAGGCACTGCCCAATATTCACCTGCTCGGAATGTTGACTATGACCTACACCCTGGTGTACCGTGGAAAAGCGCTGATACCGCTGTATATTTATATTTTTTTAAATGGCTTTGCCGCCGGTTTTGCTACTTGGTGGATTCCTTACCTATATATTTGGACTGTTCTCTGGGCAATAACGATGCTGCTGCCCAAAAAGCTTTCTAAAAAAGCGGCGTTCCTTTTATATCCGCTTGTATGTGCGCTGCACGGACTGGCCTTTGGGACGCTCTATGCCCCTGCACAGGCGCTCTTATTCGGACTAAATTTTAAACAAACGATCGCTTGGATTACAGCAGGACTGCCATGGGACGCTCTTCACGCTGCTTCAAATTTTGTTGTAGGATTCTTAATTTTGCCTCTGACTCAGCTGCTGACAAAACTAAACCGAGGTACTTACCGACCGTAAAACACAACAAAAAATCCTGCCTTCAGGCAGGATTTTTTTGGTCATTCTTTACTTTTTGTACTGTACGCAACATATTTTCGCCACAGTGCAGTGATCGCAGCTATTTCCTCTGCGATACAATCAGCCAGCATGGATTTCCTGCGCATAAATATGCCGATTTTTTTCAATCTTCCAAACGCAAATTCATCTAAAGATACTTCCCATGCATTTGCAACATTCACCAAAGTAAGCAAACTCAACTTCATGGCAGCACGTTCAATATGCGAAGGAAGGTTCCACGCCGGATCTCTCCGCCAATGCAGCCTGCAACCATTGCTTGCTTTTCCGAATTTCGCGAATCCGTTTTCCAATTACAGCATAATCTATCCTCATAAAACGCCTCAATACTTATTATAGATATATTCATAGGATTTGTTGATAAAAATACGACGATTTTGATATTCACTTATTTCAAATATTGTTTATAATAGAAAATATTACTTAAAAGAAATGTTTTTATATCTTATTATATGATACGTATGTATACATATGTAAATGCGAAGGGTATACCACTTTATTTATTAAGAAGAAAAGTATTATTGATCGTAGCAACAATGAATGCCGTTTTTAAGTACTTTTACTGCCGTAAGAGACGGATTCTATACTGCCAGCCGCTGTTGTATTTTTATAGAAAGAAAATTATATATCCTAATAAGACGCATAAATCAAATATATATTGTGGGTCCATGTTACAGCGGTTACCGGAAATTTTATACCGGAATGGCCGCGGATGTCGATATTGGGATCCCGGAAATCGAAGGCAGCTTAACAGTTTTTATAATCTGCAACTCTATGTGGTAATCCCTTATTCGGGGAATGAAATACAATGAAGGATACTGTTAAATGCAGATATGAATATATATTGATTTTTAAAAGAAAATACTTTTTACCTCTAAAGAATATAACCCCGATTGTTTCAAACTTCGTACCATATACCACTGTGATAAGGTAATTACCGTTTATGATCCTGCGTAATGGCGTTCAGGCACCGGACAAGCCGTACACTATGCACAGAAAAAAGGATGGGATATCCTTTTTATCAATCCCAATGCTCTCCAAGAGAATATACAAAAAAGCACATGTTTCCATGTGCTTTTCGACAATCAAAAATATTCCTATAAACGAAAAAGCATTATACCTTTTATTATAGCATCTTCACTTTTTATTGCTTACTCTTCAGCACAACGTCATGGGCGCCGCCTTCTACAATGCTTACTGAGGAAACCAGCGTAATTTTAGCTTTCTGCTGCAGCTGCGGAATCGTCAGCGCACCGCAGTTGCACATGGTGCTTTTTACCTTGGCCAGGCTTTGACGCACGTTATCCGAAAGCTTCCCCGCATAGGGAACGTAGGAATCCACGCCCTCTTCAAACGAGAGTTTGCTCGCGCCGCCTAAATCATACCGCTGCCAGTTGCGCGCACGGTTGGATCCCTCGCCCCAGTATTCTTTCATCAGGGTGCCGTTTACGTTAATTTTGGCTGTGGGACTCTCATCAAACCGGGCAAAATAACGGCCCAACATTACAAAATCCGCACCCATGGCCAGGGCAAGCGTAATGTGATGGTCATGCACAATGCCGCCGTCGGAGCATACGGGAACATAAATTCCCGTTTCTTTAAAATATTCATCCCGGGCACGGCAAACGTCGATCACCGCCGTTGCCTGGCCGCGGCCGATCCCCTTGGTTTCCCGCGTAATGCAAATGGATCCGCCGCCAATACCTACCTTTACAAAATCAGCCCCGCACTCAGCCAAATAGCGGAAACCCTCGCCGTCCACCACGTTTCCGGCGCCTCCCTTTGCGGTGTCACCGTACGTTTCTCGGAATAAATCTATCGTCAGCTTCTGCCACTGGGAAAACCCTTCGGAGGAATCAATGCAAAGCACATCCGCGCCCGCTTCAACCAGCGCCGGCACACGCTCCGCATAATCGCGGGTATTGATGCCCGCGCCTACCACATAGCGCTTATTAGCATCTAGAAGCTCATTGGGATTATTTTTATGCTGTTCATAATCCTTACGGAAAACAAAATACCGCAGCTTCCCATCGTTTGAAACAATAGGAAGGGAATTCAGCTTATGTTCCCATATAATATCATTGGCCTCACTAAGCGTAGTACCCTCTTTGGCGTAAATCAGCTTTTCCATCGGCGTCATAAATGCAGAAACCGGCGTATCCGGACTCATACGGCTTACGCGGTAATCCCTTCCGGTTACAATGCCCAGCAGTTTGCCCTCGGCGGTGCCGTCCTCGGTTACCGCTACGGTGGAATGGCCCGTACGCTCCTTCAGGGCCAAAACGTCCTTTAACGTAGCCTCCGGCGCAATGTTGGAATCGCTTTTTACAAAGCCAGCCTTGTAGCCCTTAGCACGCGCTACCATAGCCGCTTCATCTTCGATCGACTGCGAACCGTAGATAAACGCCACACCGCCCTCACGGGCCAGCGCCACCGCCAGCCTATCGCCGGAAACGGACTGCATAATGGCCGCAACCATTGGGTATTTCCTATCAATAGCCGGCTGCTCGCACTTTTTAAACTTTACCAGCGGCGTTTTCAGGCTTACATTTGCCGTAATACAAGTGCTGTCAGAATACCCCGGTACCAAAAGATATTCGTTAAAAGTATGTGACGGTTCATCAAAAAACGTGGCCATAAAAATTCCTCCTTATTTAAAATAACGTACGGCCGAAGCGAATATCCCCATATCAAAATCACCCGGCACATTTTTATAAAGACCTTTGCCTGTGCGCTCGGAATGGCCCATTTTACCAAACACCCGGCCGTCGGGCGAAGTAATGCCCTCGATCGCCGCACAGGAACCGTTGGGGTTAAAATGAATATCCATCGTAGGATTGCCGGCAAAATCCACATACTGCGTGGCAATCTGCCCGTTTTCCGCCAGGCGCACAATCAACGCATCGTCCGCCAAAAAACGCCCCTCTCCATGGGAAATCGGCACGGTATAAATCTCGCCGGGCTGCGTATTCATCAGCCAGGGAGATTTATTTGAGGCCACCCTGGTTTGTACCAGGCGCGACTGATGCCTGCCGATGGTGTTGAACGTAAGGGTCGGCATGTCCGCGGTCATATCCTGAATAAGTCCGTACGGCGCAAG
>URTC01000202.1 GCA_900550765.1 uncultured Clostridia bacterium
ATCCGCAGGCCAATACTTTTTCATCAGGGAATCATCCTGGCTCAAATATCCCAATTTGGTGATATAGTTGCTCAGCGCGTCGATCCACACGTACACCACGTGCTTTTCGTCAAACGTAACGGGAATGCCCCATTTGATGCTGGTGCGGGAAACACACAGATCCTCCAAGCCCGGCAGAAGGAAGTTGTTGAGCATCTCCTTCGCGCGGGAGGGCGGCTGAATAAAATCCGGGTGCGTTTGTATGTGTTCAATGATGCGGTCCTGATATTTGGACAGGCGGAAGAAATAGCTCTCCTCCCGCGTCAGCTCCACCGAACGGCCGCAGTCCGGGCATTTGCCGTCTACCAGCTGGGTCTCGGTCCAAAAGCTTTCGCAGGGGGTACAGTACCAGCCCTCATACTCAGCCTTGTAAATATCACCCTGGTCATAGAGCTTTTTAAAAATCTTCTGCACAGCCGCAACGTGGTAGTCGTCGGTCGTGCGGATAAAGCCGTCGTAGGATACGTCCATCAGTTCCCACAGCTTTTTTACGTTGGCCACGATGCCATCCACATATTCCTTGGGCGTTGTGCCTGCCTGAGCCGCCTTGCGTTCGATTTTTTGGCCGTGCTCATCCGTGCCGGTCAAAAAGTAAACGTCATATCCCTGCATGCGCTTAAAGCGCGCGATCGTATCGGCCGCTACCGAACAATAGCTGTGGCCGATATGAAGGTTATCACTGGGGTAATAGATCGGCGTGGATATATAATACGGTTTTTTTTCACACATGATATCTCTCCTCCTCATAAAACTCACTGAGCCCGCCGGTAGCAAAAGCATTCATATCCAAGCCGGATATCCTGCCCTGCATCAATGTATAGAAACCGGCTGAGCCGATCATTGCCGCGTTATCGGTACAAAGCTCCCTCGGGGGAGCATACAGTGTAATGCCGCTGCAGCGGCACATTCGCTCCAGCTCCTGCCGAAGGCGGCTGTTGGCCGCCACTCCTCCGGCAAGCACAAGTCCGTGATAGCCTGCCTCAACAGCGGCCTTCATCGCTTTTTCAACAAGCATTCGCACAATGCCTGCCTGAAAGCTGGCTGCAATATCGGCCGCGGGCACCTCCTGCCCTTTTTGCTCAAACTGATGCACTAAATTGATCACCGCGGTTTTCATACCGCTGAAGGAAAAATCATAGTTTTCCTCACGCTCTACACTGGTAGCAAAACGGAAGGCCTCAGGATTGCCGCTTTGAGCCAGCGCGTCAATCGCCGCACCGCCGGGATATCCCAGCCCCAGCACGCGCGCTGCCTTATCAAGAGCCTCGCCGGCGGCATCGTCCCTCGTAGCGCCTAAAAGAGAGAAATCGCAATAATCTTTAACACTTATGATATGGCTGTGACCGCCGGAAACCGCAAGGGCCATAAACGGCGGTTTCAGTTCGGGATGCGCAATCAAATTGGCGCAGATATGTCCCTGAATATGATGTACGCCCACCAGCGGCAATTTCAGGCTATAGGCCAGTGCTTTGGCATAACTGACGCCTGTCAGCAGCGCCCCGATCAGCCCCGGCCCCTGCGTAACGGCGATGGCCTCCAAATCCTCAAAGCACACATGCGCCTCCTCCAGAGCCTGCTCCACCACCGGTACTAAGGCCGCGGTGTGGCTGCGGGAAGCGATTTCCGGCACCACGCCCCCGTACTTTTTATGCACGGGAATCTGTGTGGCGATCACATTGCTTAAAACCGTGCGGCCATCCTTTACCACGGCCGCGCCGGTTTCATCGCACGAGGATTCCACCGCCAAAAGCAGCGCGCTGCTCTTCTCTCTTAACTTTTCCGCTTTTTTTTGCGCAAGTTCAAAATACGTCATTACTGATACATATAATCATCGTTTGCAAAATCATCTCTTTTTGCAGAAAGCCGAAGCAGCAAAAAAGACACCGCCACGGGAATACACATGATAAAGCTGAAAAACGATAAAAATCCTTTTATAAAATCATTGGCATAATTGGCGCCCAGCACAAAGGGGAGAAACTCTCCGTCCATGGGCGCGCTGCCCAGCAGACCGTAAAGTGCCTGCTGCACCTGGGCGGATCGGCTCATGCACACCAGCACAAAGCCGTCCAGCAGCAAAAATAAAATCAAAACGGTAACAAGAGAAGCAATGCCCACGCCCCGCAGTCCCGGTCGGCGGTCCTTTACTAAAATAAGAATGACCAACGCGAGGGCAAGTCCCAGTGCCGTCCAGCGCAGGATATTGCCGATAAACAGCAGACGATGGCCTTTTTCAAGCCTGGCCAGCTCATGGAGCCCGAACATCGGCCGGTGTTCTCCGCCTACCTCTTCCGCAGCCGAAGCAGCCGTACTCTCCTTTCCGGAGGCAAACTGCACCGCAATTTCCGCGCTCTCCGCCTCTGCCTCCTGCGGCAGACAGGCAAAAAAGGAAACACGGCAGCGTACCGTACCGCCTTCCGCAGCAAGCTCCTTCAGAGACTCGCCGGAGGCAAAGGCCAAAACGCTTTGAGCGCTATCCGGTGCAAAGAGCACTGCGCCTGAGGAGCCGTTTCTCCCCTCCCCGGCCTTTGTCACATTTCCGTCCCCCCGGGAGAACACACGCCAGCCGGTAAGCGTCTCCTCCTCCGCATCGGAAGCGGCAAGAAGCAAAGCCCCTTGGCCATCAATCCGTTCCACGGTAAAATCATCAAGCAAATAGCTTGCCGTTTCCTCAGCAGCGGCATTCAGGAATTTTACAAAAAGCGTATACGCCTCATCGTAACCGTAGTCATACAGCTTATTGAGCGTTTCAAAGTACTTTTCATCAAGCGTAACCTCAGAAGAAAACTGCTGCCATTCTTTTGTAAGGGTAAAACTGCCGAGGGAGAAAACCGTATCGGAAAAATCCTCGGCATAGCCTTTTTTGACCACAACTGCCTTCTGCGCTTCTTCAGTTCCGTGCTTCAGCGCATCAATGACCGCAGTATAAATTTTGCGGTATTCATCAGCGTTTTTTAATTCAGCGCGCTCCGTGATCTGATAGCGGGAATCCTGTTTCAGATAAAACGACGGACTGTAAAGCATGGAAGAAAATGCGGAAAAAAAGGTTGCGTACGCCATCAGCAGCCCGATCAGAACACCGAAAAGCTTCTGCATTGCCGTGCTTTTTACTTTCAATTCTGTTCCCTGTCCTTTTTGCCTAAATAGGCGCGGATAAACGGCTCCAGCTCGCCGTCCATTACCGCCTGAATATTCGAGGTCTCCACATTGGTGCGGTGATCCTTTACCATATTATACGGGTGGAACACATAAGAACGGATCTGGCTGCCCCATTCGATTTTTTTGATATCGCCGCGCAGCTCCAGCTCTTTTTCCTCCCGTTCCCGCTCCCGCAGTTCAATCAACCTGGAGCGCAGCATGTTCATGGCCGTTTCCCGGTTCTGTATCTGAGAACGCTCCTGCTGGCACTGCACCACAATGCCGGTTGGCTTGTGAAGAATACGGATGGCCGATTCGGTCTTATTGATGTGCTGACCGCCTGCGCCGGTGGAGCGCCGCGTTTCAATCTCAATATCCTCAGGCGGAATCACAATCGCGCCCTCATCTTCAATTTCCGGCATGACCTCCAGTGCGGAAAAAGACGTATGCCGGCGGCTGTTAGCGTCAAAGGGTGAAATACGCACCAGGCGGTGCACACCCTTTTCGGCCTTCAAAAAGCCATAGGCGTTTTCGCCCACGGCGCGGAACGTCACACTCTTTACTCCGGCCTCGTCTCCGGCCAAATAATCCAAAATTTCCACCTGATAGCCGCTCTTTTCACAATACCGGCGGTACATTCTGAAAAGCATGTCGGTCCAGTCCTGCGCCTCGGTGCCGCCTGCGCCGGCATGCAGGGTCAAAATGGCGTTGTTGGCGTCATATTCGCCGGTAAGCAGGGTATCCAGCTGAAGCCGTTCTACGCCCTCCTCCAGGGAGGAAAGCTCCTTTTCCACCTCGGCGGCCGTATCGGCGTCGTCCAGTTCCATCCCCAGCTCGATCATCGCCTCGATGTCCTCCAGGCGCTTTTCAAAATCCTCTAATTCCTTTACCTTGTGCTCCAGGTGTGAAAGCTCGCGGTTTTTAG
>URTC01000203.1 GCA_900550765.1 uncultured Clostridia bacterium
GTGATGAAAGCGCCTGCTGACAAGCTGAGCTTTCCAAAGCAATAGTAGAAAGCAGCTGCGATACAGAAGCCTCATTTCCGGTAATCATCAATTTAGAAAGATCCGCTTCTACCATACGCATTCCGGAAACAGCTTCCTGCAGATCGGCCTTATACGTATTTTCCAAACGAAGATTGGCCTCATCACAATGAGAAGACATAATAATCGCATAAGCACTTACGCCGCAAAGTAAAATAAATAAAGAAAGAATAACAATAATCGAAAGAACTTTTTTCATGATTTCTCCTTATTTACAAAACACATGATTGCCCACCCTAAGCAGAACAGGCTTGCTCAGCATCCATTTATTTGTAGCTGTAGCAGGATTATAATAATACACACAGCCATTGGTCGGATCCCACCCCCCAAAAGCGTCACGGGCCGCACGAATACATTCTTCATCCGGAGCGAGATTGATCTGGCCGTCGCTTACAGCGTCAAAAGCGCCGGGCTGATAGATAACGCCTGAGATGGAATTGGGAAAATTAGGATCATCTACCCGATTTAAAATAACTGCAGCCACAGCCACCTTACCAAGATAAACTTCCCCACGGGCTTCCCCGTACACAGCACGGGCAAGCAAATAAATATCCGAGCTGCTGTTGGTGTTAGACGCCTGGATTCCCAAGGCTGAAAGTGTTTTAGGGCCAGCAATCCCATCGGCGGCTAAACCGTTATCCTTCTGAAATGCCAGCACAGCCTGTTTTGTACGGCTGCCGAAGATCCCATCAATTTCGCCGGGGTCATATCCTTTATCCTTCAGCGCCTGCTGCAGCTGCCTAACCGTTTCACCACTGCTGCCCGAACTCAAAGACAGCGCCGATGCGCTGATGCACAGCGTACAAAGAACCAAAAAAATTGCCAATACTTTTTTCATAAAATACCGATCCTTTCAAGAAACGTAATAATGAGAGATTTATATTCAACCGCATCCTCTTCACAGCTGGTATAGCACATCGGCGGAAAGGCCACACACCACCAGTTTTGTCCGGCGCCGTCTCCTAATTTAATAATCAGCGCCGTATATTCTCCTGCCGGATAAACGGTATCATTATATGTTTTCTGCGGAAACTCCTCTTGCCCAAGCGTAACCTCAGCACTGCAGCCGGCAGTTTTTTGAGCAAGCTCTTTCAGCTGCGGCAAACTGTTTTCAAGAAGTTCCATCGCCTCGCTCTTTTTTTTACATCCGCTTAAAATCGGAGCTAAATATTCATTAACGGCATCCCTGACCTCCAGTTTTACGGCCTGTGCTTCTGGCGAATTATCATTGGCCAGGATATGTATTCTTACAATATCATTTTTAGAATTTGTACCGATCAGGAGGACGGCGATTACAGTGATTACAGCAGCAAAAGCAATCAATTTCTTTTTCATGTTTCTTGCTCCTTACATTTTTCTTGTTCTGATTATTGCCATCCCTATTTCCTTTATACAAAAACTTAAAAAGAATTATTCTTTTGCATCAGTATCCCAAAATGGTTTATACTGTTACTATAGTACAGCCTGTAGAACAGGTGTTACAAAGTTATTGCAAAAAAAACGTATAAATGTTACAATAATAAACAATGATGTCTGAATAGTTAGGAGGAATGTCTGCCCTTTCGGCGGACCATGTAATTTTGGAAAAGCTGCTGATACGCGGCGGCAGAAAAATGCACGGCGAGATATCCGTAAGCGGCGCAAAAAATGCTGCTGTGGCGATTATTCCCGCGGCTCTTATTTCTGACGGCGTTTGTGTAATAGATAATATCCCTGATATTGACGACGTAAAAGTTCTTGCTGAAACCATGCGCTCTTTAGGTGCTGAAGTAGATTTAAGCGTACCAGGACAAATCACAATTGATCCCTCTGGTGTACGCTCCGTTTCCCCTGCAGAAAGTCTTACACGGAAAATGCGGGCATCCTATTATTTGATGGGTGCTATGCTCTGCCGTTTCGGCGAGGCCATGATACCGCCTCCAGGGGGCTGTTATATCGGAAAACGGCCAATCGACCAGCATCTAAAAGGCTTTATGGCCCTTGGCGCTAAAATCAAGCAAACGGATGTTGTAGAAATTACCGCACCGCATTTACACGGTGCAGAAGTGTATTTGGACGTAGTAAGCGTCGGTGCAACGATTAACATCATGTTAGCTGCCGTAAAGGCCGAAGGCAACACCACGATTTTCAACTGCGCCAAAGAACCCCATGTAATCGATGTAGCAAACTTTTTAAATAATATGGGGGCAAATATCAAAGGCGCAGGAACAGATACGATTCGTATCAAAGGAGTAAAAGCGCTGCATTCCTGCAACTATACCCTAATCCCTGACCAAATAGAAACCGGTACCTGGATGATCATTGCCGCTGCTACCGGCAGCAATATTACAATAAAAAACTGTATTCCTACTCATATGGAATCTCTTTCCGCCAAGCTGAATGAAGCCGGCTATAAAATCGATGAAGGGGAAGATACGCTCCGTGTCCTTCCGTTGCACGGACGTCCAAAGGCTGTAAACGTAAAAACGATGGTTTATCCCAACGGAACAAGCATGATAACAGAAACGATTTTTGAGCAGCGCTACCGGCATTTGGACGAGCTGCGCCGTATGGGCGCCAATGTAGACTATTCCGACCGCGTTGCTATCATTACTGGTGTAAACAAACTGACAGGCACTGCCGTAGAGGCATTGGATCTTCGGGGCGGTGCGGCGCTGATCGTCGCAGGACTTATGGCAGAGGGTACTACCAGCATCAGCGGCGTACATTATATTGATCGGGGTTATGAAGATATCGTAAAAAAGCTAAAAACACTGGGTGCGGATATTGAAAGAATTCAGGTAAATTAAAAAAGCCTTGCAAGGGAGACGCTTCGTAAGGAAGCGTTCCCCTGATATAAAAAAGAAAAAATGGATATTCAAAATATTCTTATTATCAATCTATTGGATACTGGGAACGAGGCAGAATCTCTGCGTCAAGTACTGGAATATATGAATTTTTTTGTGGGCATGAAAAACATTGGGCGACCAAAAGATTTTATGGAGGTATTAGCGGGAGAAGGTCCATTCGACCCGGACTGTATTATCATCTCTTGTCATGGAGATAACGGAAAAATTATTATGCCGGTGCGTGGCGAATCAGTTTATTTCAAAGACGAGCCAAGAGGCGGTTTTTCTTCCGAAGAAATTACACAATTCCTGAATATTTCGGGAAAAACAATTGTAAACTTGGGCTGTACAACTGGCAGAAACGATATCGCTGCTGCTTTTTCAGCAAACAATACTTACATAGCACCATGTGACTATATCGAGGCGAATGCCGCACTGTTTTTTACAATAAAACTGTTTTATGAGCTATCCTCAAAACAATGTACTATAAAATCTGCATACCTCTCGGCGAAAAAAACGGATGACGAAACACGGTTGTTTTGTTTATATCAAAATGGAACAAAGCAATGAAGGCATGGGATGTGTGGTTCTAATGAATTGCGAGCATTGGATTGCGGTACCACAATCCAAAAAAAGTCAAATATAAAAGCATTCAGGTACCTTCCTTACGGAAGGTGCCTGAATGCATGGCTTTTTAAACGCAGCAAAAATATGCCGCAAGCAGTCAACTTTGGGCTCTTTTTCTTAAAAAGATCCCGCACACTAAAAATATTAAGTGTCTGTATAATAGGCTTAAATATTTTCAATTCAAAGAACACAGGCTTCTTTATTCCCCATTATGCAGCCCCGTAATTGAGTAAATGACCCATTCGGCAATATTCGTAGCATGATCTCCGATACGCTCTAAATACTTAGCAATCATCAAAAGATCGATGCACAATTCTCCGTTGACGTTTTGTTTGGAAATCAGCTCAATCAACTCACATTTAATCGTATCAAACATCCTGTCTACCACATCGTCATAAGCAATGACCTCCTGCGCCAGTGCAAGATCTTTTTTTACAAACGATTCAATACTGTCGGTAACCATTTTAATCGCTGCTTCCGTCATGTTTTTTACATGAACCTCATTTTTAATGGTACTAGGAGTCATAGCCATTGTAAACTCCGCGATATCCGAAGCCT
>URTC01000204.1 GCA_900550765.1 uncultured Clostridia bacterium
CGCCGTACTGCGCCATCATTGCAATAGCTTTTTCAGCGGCACTGTAGGCAAATTCGCCCGCATCGGCCGGATAGTCCTTCAATTCAATATTAAACAGCATCTCGCCATCCTCTTTAAAAAATTCTAAAAATTCCTCAAAAGTCGGCACGTGTTCTCCCTTGAATTTCTCGCCTTTCCACAGGCCGGCATCCAATGCGCGTATTTCCCGCAATGTTTTTTCGCGGATCAGCCCGGCGCCGTTCGTGGTGCGGTCCACCGCATGATCGTGCATAAGAATCAGCTCGCCGTCTTTGGTCATGTGAATATCGGTTTCGATCATATCCGGTTCCAATACTGCAGCCGATTGAAACGATACCATTGTATTTTCAGGAAAATATTTTGAAATTCCCCGGTGCGCCGCCACCGGGATTTGATTTTTATAAATCAGTCTCATACCATCTTCTCCTGTTTAGAAAAAGTTTGAAATCAATTGAAATCTAATGAAAAACATGATAAAATAAACAAAATCTGATTCCTTTTTCAACAAAAGGAACCAATAAAAAGTATAGTGTTGAAAAACAAAAAAGTCAATATATGACGGAAATTTTGAAGAGGTTGCATCCTCGCCTGCTTTTAATTCTTAAACTTTTTCAATTTCTTGCAAAACATAAATGCTATCCGGCAAGATATAAAAACAACGCCGCCGGGATTTCCGTAATAGAGGAGAAATTATGATTTTATTTGAAAGACAGCAAACGATTCTGCGGCTACTGGAGCAGCACCATACCGCTACAATCAAACAACTGGCCGATGCGGTTTATGCCAGTGAGTCCTCCGTCCGCCGGGATATCGAAGCTTTGGAAAAACAAGGCCGTGTACAAAAGGTCTACGGCGGCGTAATTTTGACCAAATATAAAAACAGCGTCGTTCCTCTTTCTCTGCGGGATACAGAAAACGCAGCGGTGAAAGAAAAACTGGCACAAAAAGCAGCAGAACTTATCCCCGACGGCGCAGTGATCTTTTTAGATGCCTCCTCCACTACCCAAAGGATCCTCCGATATATCCATGACCGCCGCAATTTAAAAATCATAACCAATAGTCTCCGCGTCTTCCACGAGGCGGAAGCACTGCACGCAAAACTATACTGTACCGGCGGTACATTCAACAAAAGCAATCACGCCTTCTCCGGTCCGGCGGCCGAGCGTTTTCTCCGTGCTGTATCGGCGGATATCGTATTTTTTTCCAGCCAGGGACTCTCCCTTGAAGGAGAGATCTCCGACGCTTCCGAGGAGGAAACCTCTCTGCGGCGCATAATGCTGGCGCGCGCAGAAAAAAAGATCTTCTTATGTGATTCCTCCAAGCTCGGGCAAAAACGTCTTTTTACGGTATGCACAAAAAAAGACGTCGATCAGATCCTTTGCGATGTGCCGCTGCCATGGGATTATATATAACTTCAATTTTTATACTGCACAAAATTTTTGCGGTAATCCCGCGGGGTAAACCCGGTATACGCTTTAAAGACTTTGGTAAAATAATTGTAATCTGGAAAGCCGCACTGTGCGGCAATCTCCGCAATCTTTTCCTTTTCGCCGGAAAGCAGCCCTTGGGCACGCCTAATACGCAGCGCGCGGATATGCTCGGCGATGCCGCGGCCGTAGCTGCGGCGGGAGAGTTCATAAAGCCGGGTTTTTCCAACTCCCAGTGCCCGGCAGAGCGTTTCCGTGCTGAGATCCCCCGGCAGATTTTTTTGTATGTAATCGTCCAGCCTTCGAGCCAGGCTGTCCTCGTTTAAAACAATCATTTTGGATAAATATAAATACCCGGAACAGGCCTCCATTAGTTTGGAGGCCGCTGTAATTACCTCCGGCGAAAGCCGTTTCTTTTTAAAATAAGCGTTTTTCAGCGCATTTATATCCACGCCGAAGCCTGCTAAATACGGAGCCAGCTCCTCCCAGGAGCGGGCGCGGTCGTCGGTTTGCAGGGCCTGCCCCAGCATCAGGTAGCCTACGGCTACGTCGTTGCAGCGAATCAGGGTTACGGCTTCGGTCAGCCCGGCATGGCAGCGGTAGGAAATCAGCTTGTTCTGCTTCCGGCTCATTTCACAGGCTTCCCGGTCGCACAGGGCACACTTTTTATTGGCCTCTGGGTCCGCCCGCAGCAGGCGGCAGTATTCGGAATGGTGGTTCGGGTAAAAGGCCAGTTCCTGAAAGGCGTTATCAAATACACCGATGCGGATATGGGTAAGCGTATAAAAATGTTTCAGCAGCTTGGTCAGTTCCTGAGTGTTGATGTGAAAATCCAAAATAGTATCCTCCCGAACAAAATTGCTATTTTTCCTCCAAAATTGACTATTATTATAGCATGCTTTTTGGTAAATTGGTAGTATAAAAATAAAGGAATGATAAGGAGCGAAAAAAATGAAAAAACAAACATTTGCACTGTATTTCGGTAACCGCGGCTTTTTTCCGGAGGGGCTGATCGCCGGCGCCCGGGAGGAGATGTGCCAGGCGGTGGAAAAGGCGGGCTTTGATTACCTGATTGCCCCGGCGGATCTGACCCGCTACGGCGCGGTGGAAACCAAGCAGGAGGGGCTGGCTTACGCGAAATGGCTGAAATCACACGAAGGCGAGTATGACGGCGTTATTCTCTGCCTGCCCAACTTCGGCGATGAAAACGGCGCGATTGCCGCGCTGGAGCACTGCGGTACGCCGATTCTGATTCAGGCCTACCCGGATGAAATCGGCAAAATGGATTTTGAACACCGGCGTGACGCCTACTGCGGCAAGTTTTCCATCTGCGACGTATTCCATCAGTACGGCCTTCCGTTTACGGTTATGGAACCCCATGTGGTGCATCCGCTTTCCGAGGCCTTTGCCCGCAATTTGGCGGATTTTGCAGCTGTTTGCCGTGTGGTCAAGGGCATGAAGCATTTTACCATCGGCGTGATCGGCGCGCGTACTACCAAGTTTATGACGGTTCGCTTTGATGAGATTACCCTGCAAAAGTACGGCATTACCTGCACCACGTTTGACCTTTCGGAGCTGGTGTTCCGCGTAGGCAAGTACAGCGATGACGACGCCCGCGTTGTGGAGAGAAAAGCACGCCTGAAGGATTACACCAACTGCTCCCGCGTGCCGGAGGATAAAATGAACGCCTTGGCTAAAATTTCGATGGTGATTGATGATTTTATCGAGGAATACCAGCTGGACTGCATCACCCTGCGCTGCTGGGAAGAACTGCAGCCCATCTTCGGTATTGCGCCGTGCGTGCTGCTTTCGGAATTAAACGACCGCGGCATTACCGCCGCCTGCGAGGTGGATCTGTGCTCGGCTATCAATATGTATTCCATGCAGCTGGCGTCTCAGACGCCCGCTACGTGCCTGGACTGGAACAACAACTACGGAAGCGATCCGGATAAGGTGATTCTTTTCCATTGCGGCCCGGTTCCCCAGAGCCTCATGGTGGAAAAGGGAACGGTTACCGACCATAAGATGTTTGCCAAAACCTGCCCCGGCTGCGGAAGGGGCAGCAATGAAGGCCGCATCGCCGCGTTTGATTTTACCTATTCCAACTGCAAAACCGAGGACGGCAAGCTGACGGTGTATATGGATGAAGGAACTTTTACCGGCGAGGAGATTGAACCGGAATTTTTCGGCTGCGCCGGTGTGGCCGAGATACCGGCCCTGCAGGGCAAGCTGCTGCGCCTTGCGAAAAACGGCTTCCGGCACCACACGGCCGTAGGCAAGGGCCGCATGGCCGCCATTTTGCGCGAGGCTTTCGGCACCTATCTGGGCTACGATCTGTTTGAACTGTAAGGGAGGCCGAATTTATGTATATCGGCGGTCTGGACGTAGGTACTACCGGCTGTAAAATTGCCGTTTATGATGAAACCGGTACTTTATTTCAAACCTATTACCGGGAATATCCCGCCGTATTTTCCGGCGGCGCGCATGAAATTGATTTTGACGGAATCCGCCGGGGCGTACTGGAACTGCTGCAGCAGGCATGCAGGGAATTTCCGTTAAAAACGCTGGGCGTTACCAGCTTTGGCGAAACCTTTGTTTTGCTGGATGAAAACGCTGCGGTTATGGCGCCTTCCATGCT
>URTC01000205.1 GCA_900550765.1 uncultured Clostridia bacterium
AGCCGTTATTAAAAAATAATAGTTTTTCACGGCAAAAGGATTCCGAAAAAGAAAACACAAGATCAATCCTGTTCAACGGCACTGCCTGACGTGCCTGAATCCGCAGCGTATATTCCGTTCCGCAGGAAACCTCCGCCCGTTCCGCTTTTAAAAGGAACGCGCCGCAATCCACCTCCTGCTTATCGTTCAGCAAATACTTTTTATTATCTGCCCAAACAGCTATTTGGCTTATATTTTTCATAAAAAATCTCCTTTACTATGCCAGAATCCCAGTATAAATATTAAGTAATTTATACACGATTCTTCTTGCCGTGTCAATCAAATTTTCAGAAAACACTTAACAATTCCGTTTTGCAGGATTTGACTCCGCGGCAGTTCCGTGCTATACTGTTTTTATTATAATTGGATTTACAGGATACGCATATGAATTATGAATTTTCAAACCGATTAAATCATTTTGAAACCGGTATCTTCGCGCAGCTGACGATCAAGCGCAATGAGCTTTTGGCAAAAAATAAAAAAGTCTATAACCTTTATGTAGGTACACCTGATTTTCCTCCGCCGCCCCACGTACGGGAAGCCGTATCGGAAGCGGCGAAAAATCCGGAAAATTTTAAATATTCTTTGATCGACAGTGAGCCCCTTCTGGACGCTGTAACAACTTATTATCAAAGACGATACGGCGTTGCCGTTGAAAAACAGGAGGTGACCTCGGTAAACGGTTCTCAGGATGGGATCGGGCATCTGGGCCTTGCACTGTGCAACAGCGGCGATATTGTATTGCTTCCCGACCCGGGGTATCCCGTATTTGAAGCCGGTGCCTATTTAGGGGGCGGAACTATAGCGTATTATCCGCTATTGAAAGAAAATGCTTTTCTGCCGGATCTTTCTGCTGTTCCGGAAGAAACGCTTTACCGCACAAAATATATGCTGGTCTCCTATCCTTCTAATCCCTGCGGCGCTGTCGCGCCTAAAAAAACCTATGCGGAGCTGATTGAATACGCAAAAAAATACAACTTTTATTTAATTAACGATAACGCCTACAGTGATATCCTCTTTGACGGACTGGAGGGCTTTTCCTTCCTTGCCTTGCCCGGAGCCAAGGAAGTGGGTATCGAATTCTTTTCCCTCTCCAAGTCCTTTAATACGACAGGAGCACGAATTTCCTTTGCCGTGGGCAATAAAAAAATCATTGACGCGCTAAAAATCATCCGTTCCCAGTATGATTTTGGGATGTTTATGCCGATTCAATACGGCGCTATTGCAGCCCTTACCGGCCCTACTGAGTCCGTGAAAGCCCAGTGTGCCGAGTATCAGCGCCGTCGGGATGCTCTGTGCGGCGGCCTCAGACGCATCGGCTGGAACGTACCGGATTCCAAAGGAACGATGTTCGTATGGGCCCCCATCCCTCCCAATTTTAAAAGCTCCATGGATTTCTGGAATGCGCTGGTAGAAAAAACAGGCATCATCTGTACCCCCGGCAATGCTTTCGGCCCCATGGGCGAAGGATATGTGCGTTTTGCGCTGGTACTGCCGGCAGAAGAGCTTTCCCATATTGTAACAATCATTGATAAAAGCGGTATTTTAAAAAAATAATCCCCTTGAAAAACTTTTTTTCGCAAAAAAACACCCGATATCTATACACACGCATCTATTTTTGCAAAATTTTATAAACATAAAAAAGCTGCCGGTCATACTGTGGCAGCGTTTCTTATTTCCGCATAAAAATTTTCATCGCTTTGGAGATACCGCCGAATCTGTTCCAGTCCCTCGCCGGTGATTGCAAGTGTACGCGCATAGGAATTCCTGGCCTCCGCCTCCCCCCTGAGTGTAGTTTCCAGATTCGCCACAGCGTAATCCGCTTGAGAAACGTAACGGCTCAAATAAGAAAAGATCGAATCAAAATAATACGATAGGCTATTGGTAAGAATCGGCTCATGCATAAGAAGATCGCCGGCCACTGCAAGGGTTGCCTTTATTACCGCGGGGCTTTTCTGCCGGTCCCGCTGCGGACTCGGCAGCGGAGAAAGCAAGGGCGAAGCAATAAATGAAGGAGTTTTGGGGAGTTCCTGCCGAAAGCTTTGTACCCAGAATACGACAAGGAAAAGAATGACAACTACCAGTGACAGAACAAAAAGGAACGCACAGCCGTTTCCGCGGCAGCGCCTGCTGCGTTTTGATGCGGTACGGCGGGAATTTGCCATTTCTCATCCCCCTTTGTCTTTTTATTTTACCATAAATAAACATTCCCTTCAGCTATGCCTTCTATTTTTTTCTCTCTCGGCATAAAATGCCTGCGCTGCAATGGACTAAAAAATATAAAAACCGGGATTTGTCCCGGTTTTATGCAAATATTTACAGGCAGCTCTTTTGAAACAGCGCATAGGCCTCATCCCATCCGGGCTTTCCGGAAGGCATATAAACCTTCGTATCGGTGGACGCCTTAATCACTTCGCGGATTCCTGCAAGATCCTTAATTTCACCAAGCGCCATCAGCTGTACGGCTATATTCCCCATAGCCGTAGCCTCCGTAGGCCCTGCCACTACACGGCGCCCCGTTGCGTCAGCCGTCATCTGGCAAAGGAATTGCTCCTTAATACCGCCGCCTACCATATGAATGGTATCGATGCGAGTGCCCATCATCTCTTCCATGGCCTCGGTAACATAGCGGTATTTTAATGCCAGGCTTTGGTAAATGCACAGTACAACCTCGCCCATCGTCTCAGGAACCTTCAACCCGGCATTTTTACAAAATTCCCGAATTCTGCCCGGCATATCTCCCGGAGGAGTAAAACCGTCAAAATCAGGGTTAATAAAGGAACGAAACGGCTCCGCTTCTTTGGCGGCATTTTCCATATCATTAAAGGAATACTCTAAATTTTCCCGTTTCCACTGGCGGCGGCTCTCCTGAATCAGCCACAACCCCATAATATTGCTTAAAAACCTGGTAGTGCGCTCCACGCCGCCTTCATTCGTAAAGTTAAAAGCCATAGCCTTTTCGTTAATCAGCGGCTGCTTTAGCTCCGTACCCATCAGCGACCAGGTACCGCAGCTGATATATAGGCTTTTCTGCGGATCTTCAAACGGTACCGCAGCTACAGCCGAGCCGGTATCATGGGACGCCACACAGATTACCGGCACCTGCGGCATTTGCAGTTCTTTTGCCAGCTCCGGCTTTAAAAGTCCCAGTACGGTACCGGAATCCACGATATCTTTAAACAACTTTCTGTCAATGCCCAACGCATCGGTCAAGGAATACTCCCACTGCCCCTTGTTTGGATTCAGCAGCTGTGTGGTGGAAACATTGGAATACTCCGCCGCCATTTTACCGGTAAGCAGGTAATTAAACAAATCCGGAATCAAAAGCAGATGCTCGGCACGATCCAAAAGCTGCGGTTTATTTTTTTTCAGATTGCGCAGCTGGTACAGCGTGTTAAACGCCAAAAATTGCAGACCGGTTTTTTCATAAATATTTTCCTTACCCAGCTGCTGAAAGGTCTCTTCCATATTTTCAGGCTTCGCATCCCGATAATGGTACGGATTGCCCAATATTTCACCGTCTTTATCGATCAGGGCAAAGTCAACGCCCCAGGTATCAATGCCGATAGCGGCAATATCCTTGTGCCCGGCTGCAGAACATTTGAGGATTCCCTGCTTAATCTCAAAAAACAACCGCAGGATATCCCAGTAAAAATGTCCGTTGACTTCCACCGGATCATTTGAAAAACGATGCAGCTCCTCAAGCTCTATCTTTCCGTTATCAAATGTACCTAAAATCGCGCGTCCGCTGGAAGCGCCAAAGTCAAATGCAAGAACTTTTTTCATTATTCCTCCCCCTAAAAACAAAAAATCATTTTGTATATATCATATCATCAACCACATATTTCCGTCAATCCCTTGAAAGCAGATCCTAAAAATTTATAACGAGGCTGTAAAAGAAAACGTCAGCCGCTTCATACCACCCAAAAAACCTCAAAGCAGCAGCGGAAGAACTTCAACAATTTCATCCCCCATAACCGCCAGTGCATAAGGCTTACCGGCTGAAAGACGGGCTTCTATAAAAATATTTTCACTGTTGAA
>URTC01000206.1 GCA_900550765.1 uncultured Clostridia bacterium
CCCGCCGAAACGCACATCTGTTCCAAAATATACTTTTGCGCCTCATACATCGGCGCGCCGGAGGTGGCCGTTTCCCGTGCCAAAGCCTCCATAAATTCATGAATCAGCCCTGTTTTCTTATTTTGAACATCCAGCGCAATTCCCACCAGGCCGGCCGTCAGCGTACCGCCAAGGCACCCGTTTTTTTCCACCAGCAGCACCTCGGCGCCGCTTCTGGCCGCCGCTACCGCCGCCATGGTCCCCGCAGGACCTCCGCCGCAAACAAGTATCATTTTTTTCTCTCCTTATGCAAATCCATACTATAATAAAAAAAGCAGCAAAATAACTAAGAGAACCACAGCCGCAATTATGCCTACTTTTTCAGCCGCTGCAGGTGTCCGGCCGGAAATCTTCCCAGTCTGCCCATTTACTGCTATAAGATACATGCTGCCCATATAAGGAAATGCCAGCATCCATACCGGAAGCAGCAGATATTTATAGGTTACATTCTGATATACCGTAACCGCATCAATTTGAACCACCGAAGCACCGTATTTATCTTTAACATGCTGTTCTGTTCTCCGTGCCAATTCTCTGCTAAGCATATTTTTTGCCCTCAGCCAGCTGTCTGCAAGCCCCCGTTGATATCGCTGAGCCGAAAAGCCCAAAAGATACCGGGCATCATATTGCAGATTTTCTTCCGTTGCAAAGGGCTGAATCTCCTGAATCAAACGGTTCTGTTCCTTCCCGCGGGACTTTCCGGCATCTGTCAATACGTCATTTACAAAAGCCGAATAGGTGCCGGTACAGGCACTCCAGTATATTTTTCCCCCGTGGCGAATGCTATAGCGTCCCCTATAACGGGTAGTGGTCTGCGCATCAAATGTCCAGCAGGGAATATAGCTTCCGGTAAATTTTTGTGTAAAATCTTTTTTCCGCAATCCCGCCGGAGCCAATGGCTTTTGCCCAAGCCAAAGTCGCAGCTTCTGCTGCGCCTGTTCCCGAGAAACAGAAAACGGAACTACACCATCCGGCGGCAGAAGATCTTCCGCAGAGCTTTCCAACACATAATGAGATCCGCAATACGGACACTTTCCTGCAAGCTGAAGTTCATTTTCAACTCTCTGCGCACCGCAGGAGGTGCAGGTCAGCTGCTTGGTATGAATTCCCCAATGCGTCTGCACCGCCCGCTGAGAATACTCAAGCGCTGTTTCCTCAGCCGGATGCGGATCGCCGTCTATGGCAAATATACTGCCGCAGCTTTGGCAGGCAAGCGCCATTTTTTCAGGAGAAAAAACCAGTTCGCCCCCGCAATGCGCACAGGCTTGCCTGATCGGGCGTTCGCCTGTTACGATATTCATACACCACATTCCCTCAGCTAAAATCTTCCCCTATTATACACGCTGTTTCAGCGTCCGTCAACCGCATACAACCTCAGTAAACCAGCCTTTTTCCGTTATCCTTGATAAAAACTTCTTGAAAAAAAAGCAATTCTACAGTATAATAATAAAAAGTCATTTTTTGCGGTGGTGTTTATTATTTCTGAAAAAAAACAAAAAAAATTTTATATTCTCACCGCCGTTTTATGCCTTTGTGCTATCCTCGGCGGCATTTTGTTTTATTCTTTTTTTTCCGGATACTCTGCGTTTTCCAACAGCATAGGCGCGATGGGTACTGTTATTTCCGTCAAAATATTCGGAAATTCCGATTCCCGGCACTTTACCGCACTCTATCAAATTTTTGATCAAGTCGAACAAGCTTCATCGCTTACGATACCAAATTCTGCACTTTCTCTTCTGAACACAACCGGCAGTACACAAGATGAAATTCTCTTAGCACAGGCTAAAATATGCCGGGAAGTATACGATGCCTCCGGCGGCGCATTTGACTGCACCGTCTGTCCTGTTTCTTCCCTTTGGGGTATCGGTACTGATCAGGCCCGCGTCCCTGAACCGGACGAAATTTCAAAAGCGCTATGTTCCGTAAACGGCGCGGAGCTGCAAATAAACGAGGAAACGCTTTGGATCGGCAAAAATCAAAAAGCAGATTTCGGGGCCGTAGGAAAGGGCTATGCCTGTGATGCCGCACTGGCCTATTTAAAAGGAACAGATATTCCCGGCGCAGTGATCGCCGTCGGCGGAAGCATTCTGCTCTATGGCAAAAGCTCGCCTGCCGGTGCAGGCTTTACCGTTGCCGTACGGGACCCTTTTGGTACACAAACTGATTTTGCAGGAATTCTGAAGCTGCAAGAGGGGTTTATTTCCACCTCCGGTGATTACGAACGCTTTTTTATGCAAAACGGTGTACGATATCATCATATTCTTGACCCCAAAACCGGTTTTCCTGCCCAATCCGGTCTGACCTCAGTAACTGTTATAACGAAGGACAGCGGCACCCTTTCTGACGCACTTTCCACGGCCTGCTTTGTATTGGGTCTTGAAAAAGGCTTTCAACTTCTGCAGGATTTTAATGCCGAGGGAATCTTTATCACCCAGGAGGGCACCGTATACGTAACTGACGGCCTATGCGAAACTTTTACACTGACCGCTGCACACCTGAAAATGGGAGAATTATCATGAAACACGGGAAACCTGCTGACGTTTTCCTAATTGGCTTCCTGTTGATTGCCGCAATCGGTTCCTTACTCTTTTTGCGGTTTAGCCCAGGAGAGCTGATTGCCGTAGTGTATCAAAACGGCAATATCGCAGAAGAAATCAATTTAAGCCGCGTAACAGAACCCTATCTTTTAGATATGGGACAAACCGTTTTATCCGTAGAACCAGGCAGAATCTGCTTTGTACAGGCACACTGTGAAGACCGGCTTTGCATAAAACACGGCTGGCTGAGCAAAAGCGGCGAAACCATGGCCTGTGTTCCTGCAAAAACCGTTATATCATTGAAAAGCCAGAAGAACGGGCCGGACGCGGTAACTGGGGAAAAAAGATGAACGCAAAATAAATCGCCCTATGGGGTATGATGGGCGCGCTGGCGCTGACGGTTTCTTTTATAGAAAGTTGTTTTGAACTGCCCTTTCTGCCTCCGGGAGCAAAACTTGGCCTTGCCAATATTATTACCATGGCTGCAGCCGCCTGCTGGGGCTGGGGCGGCGCCCTATATATTGCCTTTATCAAATCCCTATTCGCCCTTTTTACCCGCGGCGCAACGGCATTCCTGCTCAGCACCGCCGGCGGTCTGACCTCGGCCATTGTAATTGTGCTGTGCTTAAAAGCCAAGCACTGCCCATTCTCCTATATCGGCATCGGTATTCTCAGTGCACTGACGCATAACGCTGCACAGCTTGCAGCCGCCTGCCTGCTGACAGGTACGTCCGCACTGCTATATTACGCACCCGTTCTGATTATATGCGCATTGCTTTTCGGCAGTGTAACCGGCATTCTTTTAAAAATATTGCTGCCTGTACTGCAGCGCATTCTTCAAAAAGGAACCCTTCCCTCCAGGAAAGGCGAGTAATTCCTAACAACACATAAGAGGTGATATAAATTGAAAATATTCCCCCATGGAATCCTTTTGCCGACGGTACGCAGCCGAGGCGGCGTCCATGTGCCATACCATAAAAACACGGCCGATATGCCCGCCGTGCGAATGCCCGCGCCCGAACTTGTAGTACTGCCCATGGCGCAAAGCATCGGTGCCCCCTGCGAGCCGCTTGTGCAAAAAGGTGACAAAGTAAAAATCGGTCAAAAAATCGGCGATACCGAAAAATTTGTAAGCGCACCGGTGCACGCTTCCATCTCCGGTACCGTAACCGCCGTAGGCGACGTGCGCCTGGCCAACGGAATGGTATGCACCGGCGTTACGATCGAATCCGATGGTGAAATGGCGCTGGGGGAGGGCATTGAGCCGCCTAAAATTGAGACAAAGGATGATTTCCTGGCCGCCGTACGCGCCTCAGGCGTTGTAGGGTTAGGCGGCGCAGGCTTTCCGACCCACGTAAAATTAAACGTCCCCAAGGATAAAACGGTCGATACGCTGATTGTAAACGCCGCTGAATGCGAACCCTACATCACCGTAGACTACCGTGAGGCCCTGGACAATTCCTGGGATGTTCTTTCA
>URTC01000207.1 GCA_900550765.1 uncultured Clostridia bacterium
TAGATGTGATCAAGTCCACTCTTTTTTACAAAGATATCATAATATAATCTATACTGGAACAGATATGCATCCGCATCCTGATTCTGATCCGGTGTAAAAATACGAAGCTTCTCCGTCTTTTTCACAAGGCTTGCACCGTTCTTAGGCATCACCAGCATATGAATCGTCTGCGCATTCGAGGCCGCACTAAACCCTCCTGCCGTTGCCGTTGCTCCCGCATTAAAGGTATAGGCAGTTTTCATCCTGTCAGCTGCCACAGGAATCAATGCCACGTCATTGAGCTTCTTCACTTTAAGATTGATATCTCCCTGCTTAAAATCTGATACAATGATCTGCTTAGAAATTTCAGAGGCAGTCATCAGCGCCGCATAAGCGGAAGGGTCAAGAAATGCGACAAGTTCCTCTGTAAAACCCGTTTGTGCCTGTATATTGTTAATCAGCGTAATCAACTGTGTCAGCACGGTGGACGCGGCATAGGTCACCGTATGCGATTTTGTTGTTGCTACCCCTGCCAGCTTAGAAAGATTATATGCGTCCATTTCAGGTACTACTTCCGTACGTACATACTCCTGTAAAACCTGCCCTGCAAGATTCGCAATTCCGCTTTCATCCATATCCATTCGGTCAATGAAGCTCACGGCCGCGGTCCTTTGATAGTGTATAACTCGTATTCGTGATTGCCGTTTTTCCCTGCGGAAAACCACTGTCACGGTCATAGTCGCCCAAACCTACAAAGTCAATATCCGGGATCAATACCGTGTGCGCGCCTACAAATTGCGCCTTCATGATATTATCGGCAAAAAATCCTGTAACGGCTTTCTGCACGATCTTTTTGTCAAGTACTGCTGCATAATACGATGCATAAGCGATTGAATTCAGTGCCATATTTTTTCTCCTTTAATATAAATTTATGATCTCAGACCTTTTACAAACGCCGCTATCAGCGGGTCATAATGGTCATCTGCCGCGCCCATCTTCCCGGCAGATGCCTTGGTTGCCGCAGCCTCGGTCTGTTTTGCTGCCGCCGCTTTGATTGCTTCACGATGCCGATACAGCAGATAAGCCGCTGTCAGATCCTTTCCGTCAGCCGCCGCCTGCTTTACTTCCGCAGGCAGTTCTGCAAAGCTTTTTATTTCAGAAAATTCTCTCTGCAGCTCCACAAATTCCATAGCAAGTCTCTGTTCAAGAGTTTGTCTTGCCTGTTTCTCCGCCGCCTCCTCAGCATTTTTACGGTCATTTTCCGTTTTTTCATATTTCGCCTTATTCTGTGAGCGGTAACGCTCCATCATAAGCTCAATGACTTCGGTATCATCACCGTATTTGTCTTCCAGGTCATGACGGAACATCCTTTCACCGGCATTAATGTATTCTTTAACTAATTCCGGCGCCGTTTTGCCGTTTATAGCGGCAAGATAGGATAAATCCTGCAGCATCGGGGCAATGCTGTCATATTTCAGTCCTTTCTGTGCATATGCCACTGCCTCCTCGCGTGTCAGGTCACGATCCTGATGGTTGAATCGTACTCTGAATCCCTGTTCCGTTTGTACCTGTGTTCCTGTTTCTGCAGGCTTTTTCTCAGCTTGTGGTGTGGCCTCGGTATCAGCCCCGTCAACAGGAGCTACCTCCTGCTCCGTCTGCGCAACAGCTTCCATCGCTTCGGTATTCTCCATTAAAATCTCCTTTCGCCCCTATGGTAGGGGGCTGTATATTTCCTAAACCTTACTGGTTAATAGGCTCCTGTTCCTCCCCGGTATACTCCCAAAAATTCTTAAGCTCTCTCGCAGCCTGTTCCGCTTGCCGTTTTTGTTCTCTGGTAAGCGCAGCAGGCTTTATCTTTTTTCGCTTGCCTCCGCCATAAAAAAGGCCGATGCCGGCGCTCATAGCGCAGCTCATCAGCCACAAAACAAGTAAAATCACGATTTCTAAAACGATCAAAACCATTCTCCTTTCATATCCTCCGGTGTCATTCCATATTTCATGTTATAGTACTCTTCTGATGTTGGACTGCTCCGTATTCCCGGATCCTGCGGAATAAAAAAGCGCACATCATAAAAAGCATAGCGCATGGCGTCCATCAAGTGATTGTTCGCATCCTCCGGCTCGTTCATGCCGTTCTCATTTTTGTCCTTTTTATAGCTATAGGATGATAATTCAGCTATGGTATTTTTGCAACGCGGATGAACAAATATTTTATACTCCCGCAGTGCCATAATGCCGTTCATAACGCTGTCTTTTCCCTTTACGGAGGGTTGTATACGCTGAATACCCAATCGCCTTAAATCGTCGTTGGATTTCGGCTCCGCGGCATCAGCGCGAATACGTTCCTTGGCATAGCCCTTGCGCGTGATCATATCCGCAATATCACTGTTCAGCATTTTTATCTGATAATGCTCGTCAAAAACATATAATTCCTTGGCCACAGGGTTTGCTTTATATGCGATAAACGCCGTAGGATCATTGATATATCCGTAGTCAAGACCGAAAAACGATCGATATTGCCACGACTCGTCAACAAACTTTCCCTGCGCGTCTTCATAGATGCCCAGCTTATTTTTATCAAAATCAAAAATCTCCCAGTTTTCATAGATCAGCCCTTCGGCAACACCCCAATTTCCCAACCCCACAACTTCATATTTGCGCGGATTTTCACGTTTCATCCGCGCAAATACCGCTTTATCCGTTTCATCCAAAAACTCATTGCACTGATAGGTGGTAGTAAACGTCTGCGTCATACCGTCTGCATTGTCAAAAAAACGCTTCTTTAACCAATGCTCTTTACTCCATGGGTTAAAAGTAAGCGTTGTTTGCTTAAAAAGATTTTCTGAAACATCGCCCCGGGGAACGGACATATCCAGCTTATCAAAATCCGCTTCGGATTTGATCTCATAAGCCTCTTCGATCCACACCCAGCAAAGATACCCTTTCGCCACCGTAGTAGACGCCAGCTTCAGCACATCATCAAAGCCGCGGAACAAAATCTTCTGTCCGGTAGGCTTATAGGTCATTTCCATCGGCGATACAGTATTTTGCCAAAGAGAAAGTACTCCAAGCTTTTCCTGCGCCCATTTCAGCTGGGCAAAGGTCGAATCCCGATGCGTGTTGTATACAGCTCTTACCACAAGCAAATTACTTTGCGGATATTTCATCAATCGGTAAATATAATTTAAGGCGGTCGTCGTGCTCTTTTTAGAACCCTTTCCGCCTTTAAGCACTCGATAACGCTGTTTACACCGCCAAAATTCACCGTAACCTTTCCCTATGATATCAGGCAAATACACGTTAATCTTCAATCTCATCCTCTCCGGCTATAAATATCACGCCGCCGGTTACATGAACATTTGTATGATCAAGAAAGCCGCCTGCTGCTTTTGCACGCAATTCCGACGCTTTCAGCCGATGCTGAAGCGCTGCATTCTCATCGTTCATGATCTCCGTCCAGAATTGGTTGATATCGTTCATAGCGGCTATATGATCCCTGTCAAGTACATCCTCACGGTCTTTAATATACTGTGCAAGTTTTTTTACATTTTGAGACCCGATATTCTCAAACGAATGCCGGCTATTTGCATGATACTCTGCAAGCTCCGCCGCTTCTCTCGCCGTTTTGCCCTGCTTATAATAATCAATCCATTTGCGCTGTTTATCCGATAACCTACCCTCTGCATACTTTGGCATTTCCACCACTTCTTTCTGATTTTGCTCGTAATACAAAAAGGACCGCTTGTTCTGCAGTCCTTCACGATATCATTATAGCATAACCCTTTGGGGCATTGGGGGCAACTTTAATGTTTTGATAAATATTTACGCATTTTTCTCGCCGCTGTTTTTCGATACATATACAATTTATCTCCGATCTCTTCCCAATTTTTTAATTCTATGAATCGCATCACCATAATACTGCGCACTTCCGGATCCTGTACCGCCTCAATATATCCGTAAATCTTTGCACTTTCCTGAATCCGTCTCTCCCTCGTCGTTATCAGCCGTTCCTAATGCAATGCCCTCTTAACCGCAAATACCGCGGTCTAAT
>URTC01000208.1 GCA_900550765.1 uncultured Clostridia bacterium
AGCTGGTGCTCACCGAGGGCGCCAAGGGCATGAAGGGCGCCATCGCCAAGGCAGAGGAGTTGCACGAGCAGATCCCCGGCTCCATCATCGCCGGTCAGTTTGTAAACCCGGTGAACCCGGCCACCCATAAGGCCACCACCGGCCCGGAGATCTGGAAGGACACCGAGGGCAAGGTTGACATCTTTGTGGCAGGCGTAGGCACCGGCGGTACGGTGTCCGGCGTGGGCGCGTACCTAAAGAGCCAAAACCCCAATGTAAAAGTGGTTGCCGTAGAACCTGCTTCCTCCCCGGTACTGTCCACCGGCCAGGGCGGCGCCCATAAGATCCAGGGCATCGGCGCCGGCTTTGTTCCGGATACGCTGGATACCAAGATTTACGACGAGATCATTCCCGTCACCAATGAAGATGCTTTTGCCACCGGCAAGCGTCTGGCTAAGTCCGCCGCGGTGCTCACCGGTATCAGCTCCGGTGCAGCCGTTTGGGCGGCCGAGCAGCTGGCCAAGCGCCCGGAGAATGCAGGCAAGACCATCGTAGCCTTGCTGCCGGATACCGGTGACCGCTACCTGTCTACCCCGCTGTTCCAAGACTGATTTTAGCCCCCAAAGAATACCACCGCCCCGGCGTGAGCCAAAGCGGTGGTGTTTTTCTTTGCGTATGTATAAGTGCGGATGGAGCAGCCACAGTTGCCCACCCAATCACCCGCTTGACAAACCTTGCCGGATATATTAAAATAACACAAGTGCGCAGCAGCATATCCTAATAATAGATGCACCGAGGTGTAGCTCATCTGGTAGAGCGCTTGGTTTGGGACCAAGAGGCACGGAGTTCGAGTCTCCGCACTTCGACCAATAAGAAAAATCCGAACTTTATCACCACTGATAAATGTTCGGATTTTTTATTTAGGTTTCCCAGCTGATGCAGTTGAGTAGGCCGCCGTCAGCGGCAATTTCGTTGATATTAACCGGGATGATCGCTTTATGGAAAATGTGTTTTGCCGTTTGGACAGCCTTGTTGTCTGTATCAACGCTGAATACCGGTAAAAATATAGCCTGTTCGGTCTCTAAAAAATTTAGATAACAGCCGATGGCACTGTCGCCGTTTGAATCAAAATACGGAAAATCAATAACATTAAATCCGTAATTTTGCAAAGACTTTTTAACTTTTGCCTCAAATCCATACGGCGACAGCGGAGCATTTGTTACAACCGTATTTTCATTCACAAAGCGTACCATACCGTCGGCGTGCCCTGTCATATCGCTTTTGAGTGAGGGAATTATAAGTACGCTTGCTTCGAGCAAATTTTCAAGTTTGGCCGTAAGTTCTGCTTTGTGCCAACTTGGATTTTCCGAGTACACTCTGTCGCTGATGATAACTTTTTCTTTGGACGGAGAAAAGACCACATTCCCACCGTCTAAATTTATATCTGTATAAACAAGGTTATCGACCTTAAAGCTCGGTGCAATATCGGTTTTAAAATTTGTTCTTAATTGCGGATCGCCTGCAAGATAACTCGGCTCGTATCGAAATGATACATATTTGCCCGACTTTGTTTTCACCTGCATAAAATCCCTTGCCCTTATATCCTTTGCTCCGTCTAAAAGGGTGAATTTTTCTCCGCAATTGGATAAAACGGGAAATAAATTTTTCGCTGATGATGAATATTTGAGGTCGGTTTTCAAAAGTGATGAAAAGTATAGCATGTCCCGCCTTGTTATATGTTTTTGAGGGAATATCCCAAATGTTCCTTGCACCACTTTTCCTTATCAGAATCATATGTTGAAAGAAAACTGCGTGCAAGGCTTTCAATGTGGGGGAGTTTTTTCTTAACAGAGTATGTTTGGTCAAAATTTTTGGCTATCGCCAGTTTTAGTGAAGCGTACTGCTTTTTTGTATCTCTCAAGGGATCGGAATCTTTAACATTAAGTCCTATTCTTGTAGTATACCCCACAGTATCGATTTCACATTTGTTGCAAGATATTTCAAGAATATCGTTTTTGTTTGGTAACGAATCATAAGCTTTTCGAATTTTTGCACTCAATTGTGACTGAGTTGTAAATTCTCCGTTTACTAATGTGTATTTAAGCAAATACGAAAGATAATACTTGCTTTCGGTTCTATTTTCGTTACATAACGAAAGACAAAAGTCTACACCACTTCTGTTGTCATCTGTCTTGTGGTGAAAGTATAAAATGCCGAATTCACTTTGCTCTTCTTTACCATGAATAAATGGATCTACAAATCCTTTTGCAACATTTGAATAATATGCTTCTACCCATAATGGTTCTATTTTAAGATCGCCAATTTTAATAACATAATTAGTTATCAACATTTCACCTAGAAGTTGCAGTTTTTCTTCAACCTTTTCATAAGCATTGTCCACAACTGTAATCTCAGAAAGATTGCGTATTTCCTTTTTCAAGTTATCCATTTTAAATTTCTCCCTTTGTCTTTTTTTACATTATACCACACATAATAATAAAACCTATTTATAAAACTGTGCTGTAAAAATTAATCCCAAATTCTGAAGATAACAACCGGGCCGCCGCCTTTGATTTCCTTATTGTCGATGGTCATGGAATAGTCCTCATAAGGCCCAATGACGATCTTTTGGACAGCCTCTCTGGTTGCTAACTCGTCAACCAGTTCCTTTGTTGATACATTTTTCAAATCCATAGTAACACTCCTTTTAATGTTCTTTGGCGATAAATTCACCCGATGCATTTCGGGTAGTCAACTGATTTCGTCGCAGGATATTCAATCTTGCGGCATTTTTGTAATGGTTTGCTGCAATTTTATATTGCTTTTGCGTTTGATACAGCCAACCAAGCGAAAATGCGGCCTGAGGATCGCCTTGGTTCTCCGCTTTTTGCAGCCAATAGATGGCTTTTTCATTATCTTGATTTACGCCGGTGCCGTGGTAATATGCATTTCCTATTTCATACATTGCGTATGGGTCGCCGTTCTTGGCTGCTTTCTCGGCCCAATATGCGTATTCCTCGGTATTCGATTCTACATTTTTGGCACCGAATTGATATAGATCCATTAAATATCTTTGTGCTTCTGCATCACCGTTCTCCGCACTTTCCGTCACGCAGTCGATAACTTCCGGTTCTATTTCTTTATCGGGTTTGCTTAACAGTGCACTGAATTTATCTTCATAGGCAGAATAAATATCGTTGTTTGCATTGATATAGGCTTGCCTATACCATTTTGCCGCCTGTTTATAGTTCTTTGTAATACCCTTTCCATTTTCATAACAAGAAGCCAGCATATATTGTGCGTCTGTTTGTGCAGCAGTATAAGTTGCATTGGCGAGTTGTTTTAGTAAGCAAAGCGCTTTTTTGTTGGTGTTTTCTCCGTTCACATTTATATAGACTTTTGCAAGACGAAGCTTAGCATTTGTATCGTTTGTATCGGCGCAACGCTTCAGATCCAGAAAATGCTGCAGGTCAGGTGAATATGACAAGTTATCCATCCTATTTCTAACTCCTTTCAGAAATTTTGTCGTTTCTAAAAGAAGTATAGCACACCTTTTAATAAAACCTTGTAAATATAAAAATAAATTAATGCGTGGATATAAAGGTGAATTAGCCGCCTATTTTCATTTTACTGAGGCGAAAAATGTTTGTCAAGTTAAAAAAATCATTTGAAAAGTATGCCAAAAATGCAAAAAGAACTTGAGGAAAAAGGGGGAATAGGTAGAATGAAACCGATTGGAAAGTTTTTTAGAGAGCCAAGAGTAAGAACAGGAAATCGAAGATTACGACGAATAGCAAAGCAGAAAGCCACCGATGATCGGTGGCTTTCTTATGTTATACGGGGGAGCAAATTGCTGCCTTCGTGGAATAAAACAGGGGATATTGTGGGGAAAGGGGGCACTTTTTGCCGGGGACGGCGAGTGACAGGATCTGCGAATTTTATAGGTTATACTGGTCCAAAAAGACCGTTGAGGACAAGCTTATGAAACTACTGGAAAAGCCAAAATTCACCACCGCCCACAGCCGCGCCGGGACCACGCGCGCGCTGCTGG
>URTC01000209.1 GCA_900550765.1 uncultured Clostridia bacterium
TTAACAAAACGCCGCACAGTACCGTGGTAATCGTCAGGAAAATTGTCAGCTTGGCGCCGTAAAGCACGCTTTGACCGCAGCCTAACAGGCGGTAGGTATAATTGACCAGACTGCCTACTACTGCAGCCGCATTCTTTTTGTCATTTGCGTACTCGGTACCGTTGATCACTAACGTACCGTCTTCTTGCTGCACGATCTCATCTCCGTCATTGGCGGAGGCGATCGTATTGCCGTATTGATCCTTTACCAAAACATTTTCACTGTAAGAGGAGGTATACTCTACGGTATGATCTTCGTCTAATTTATAAAAGCCGCCGGATTCATTTACAGCATAGCTTTCGGTGGTATTGGTATCACGGTAAGAAATTTTGTATGCCACCAGGTTGCCGTTGGCATAGTATTCCCGCTTGTAGGCGTTTTGATCGGGAAACTCGATTTTTTCTGACTGGGAGATTTGTGCGTTTTCGTCCTCGCTGTAGGCAAGGTACTCAACTTCTTTGGTATTGATGTTTTTAACCGCAATGGCGTGCAGCGCATTTTTTTGCTTTAAATATTTGTAATTTGCGCTGGTAGCGTCAAAAATTTGCCCGGCAAAGCCTAAATAAGCTTCTTTGATGGAAGCATTTCCTGAAGTAGAAAACGAAATATAATTGATAAAAAAGAGCGAGTTATAGGACACAGAAACGCTTTTAATCTCCTTGGAGGCATCTTCTTCCAACAGCTGCTGCATCTGCGGGGAAGCCATGCTGCGCATTTTTTCTTCGCTGGGCGTAAAAATAGAGAGCACACATACTGCAAGAAGGCATACAAGAACCACGGTGAAGAACACTTTTGTATCCTTTTGCCATTTTTTTATGTTAAACAGACCTAAAAATTTTTTCATCATCAATACCTTTAATATTAGAAGGGCACATAGCAAAGCCCTGCTATGTGCCTTTCATTTGCAAAAGCGTTTGGTTTATTTCGCAACGACAACGGCCAGATAGTTTTGGATGTAGGGATCGGAAAAATCCATAGATTCTTTGCGGACATCGTCGATTGTAACGGCGGCGCAAACTACATCATAATCCTGCCCCATAGCGCTGAAGATTGTGTCAAAGGCGCGGTCTACATAATTTACTTCAAGGCCCAGCTTAAAGGCAATCGCCTTGGTCAGATCAATATCAAAGCCAACGGGCACATCGTTTTCGTCATAGGATTCATACGGCGGATAACCGATTTCGCTGCCTACAGTAAAGTAGCCGTCGTTTACCAGTTTGGCTTTGCATTCCACGGTTTTTTCTGTAGGCATGGTGACTTCGGCACCGGAGCCAAACCATTTATCATGCAGTTTATCTAAAAAGCCCTCGGCCTTTAATTCGTCCATTGCTTCATTGATGGCAGCCAAAAGATCAGTGCTGGTTCCCTTGGGTACGGCGATGGCAAATTCCTCAGGGGTGTCCTCCTGTACCCAGGCTACCTGATATTTATCAGGATTCTTGGCACAAAAATCTTCGGCGACAGCTAAGTCACAGACGACGGTCTGTACCTCGTTATTGGCCAGCATCGAAAAGCATACGGCCATATCTTCATTGGGGTAAGCGGTGCATTTTACGGAACCGGTTTCGTTCAGATCCGTGATCTTTCCCTCGGCTGTGGTGCCCGACTGATAGGCGGCGGAAAGACCGTCAAGCGAACTCCATCCGGTAATAGTAAGCCCGGCGGTTTCGTCTGTGCCGGCCGGTGTAGCACTGGCCTGAGGCGTGGTTTCCTGCGGGGTGCAGGCTGTAAGGCAGGCAAAAATTAGAACTGCTGTAAGTGCAAAGGATAAAAGCTTTTTCATTAAGATGTTCCTCCTTTGGATCAGAATTTAGAATACTCGAATATTCTTGCATATTTTGCGCCGGATGTCAAGTGCTTTTTTGTATAAAAATTCTGTTTTTTACTTTTTTATTCATAAGAGGAGCAGAGAGAAAACCTTTTCTATGTTTTAGTACGACAATTTGTTACAAAAGTATTGCAAAAAAGAGAGAACAATGGTATAATCGAATTCATAAAGAACAAAAGGAGCGATTCAGCATGAAGTTACCATTGCGCCCGATAGCATTAATTGTATGTGCGGTAGTGCTGCTTTCGGCACTTTGCTTGGGATTGAGTGTATATGCCTATGATGTGACGCCGATGGATAAAATGGGTTTGGTGGTAACGGAAAGCTCAGATCTGAACATTCGTTCAGGGCCGGGAACGGAGTACGGAAAGGTAACGGCGCTTCCGAAGGGAACGATTGTAACGATTACCGGCAGCAGCAATGATTCGGCCGGTGAAATCTGGTATAAAATCGCATATAATAATGTAGAAGGGTTCGGCAAAGGCGAGTATATTACGGTATTTGACCGTCCTACCGAAGGCGATGATGCGTTTGAAACCGAGCTTACCCTGCAGGGCTTTCCCGAAAGCTATAAGGAAGGTTTGCGGTTGCTGCATGCGCTGCATCCTGAGTGGAAATTCACCGCGCTGCAGACGGGGCTTACCTGGCAGGAGGTCGTAGCTGCAGAATGTCTGCTGGGCCGTAATTTAGTAAGCTCCTCCAGCCTTGCCTCGTGGAAATCCTTTGAAAAAGGCGCGTATGATTGGGATAAGAATGAGTGGTATTCTTTTGATAGCGGCGGCTGGAAGGCGGCCTCTAAAGAAGTGATCTGCTATTATTTGGATCCTCGTAATTTTTTGGATAACAATATTTTCCAGTTTTTAGAGCTTTCCTATAACGAAGATATGCCGGTAAGCGAGGCAGCCATTAAGGCGGCGTTTTCGGGAACGTTTATGACCGGAAATTTGCCCGATGGATCGATGAGCTATGCGCAAGGCGTGCTGGAGGCGGCCAAGGCAGGCGGAGCGAATCCGTTTATGCTGGCGGCGCGCCTGCGCTTAGAACAAGGGTCAGTGGGGAACAAGCTGGCGCACGGTACTGTAGCCGGGTATGAAGGCTATTATAATCACTTTGATATCGGCGCCTATGCTTCCGGAGGAAGAAGCGCCATGGAAAACGGCGCGATCTATGCAAAGAACAAAGGCTGGAATACACCGCTGAAGGCATTGATCGGCGGCGCGTCCTTTTTGACCAACAGCTATATAAAAGTAGGGCAGAATACGCTTTACTTGCAAAAGTTTGACGTGGTGGACGGCGGGAATGGGTATTATTCCCATCAATATATGACCAATACCAGCGCGGCAGTCAGCGAGTGCTCTTCCCTGCGCAGCGCCATAACGACTGCCGGTGCGATGGACTCGGCGCTGAATTTTATCATTCCTGTGTATAAGGACATGCCTGAGGAAAAACAGCCTAAGCCCACCAGTACAGGAAATAACAACAACTGGCTGGAGTCGCTTTCAATTGCGGGACATTCGTTCACCCAGCCGTATCAGCTGTATACAACGGAGTATGAGGCTTTTGTGGATACTTCGGTCATCACCGTGAATGCCGCAGCAAAAGATTCCGGTGCTGTGATCTCCGGTATAGGACAAATCAATTTAAAGTATGGCATCAATGAAATAAAGATCACGGTGACGGCGCCCAGCGGATCTCAGCGCGTCTATACGCTGTATGTTACCTGTTCGGTAGACAGCGGCGGCGAAGGCGGGGGAGACGGGGAGGAGACCTTCCAGACTTCCTATCCGGTAAAGAATGCGATGATAACCGGTGTTTCGGCCGGAACGGCGCTGAGAGATTTTAAACAGAATATTACAGTTACCGGTTATACTGCCGTGTTTACGGATGCTTCCGGCACACAGAAAGCCGATGAGGATTTGATGAAAACAGGGGACCGCCTTCTGCTGAAGCGAGGGGAGGAGGAAGTTCGGGCATATTCTGTTGTGATTTACGGCGACAGCAATGGCGACGGAAAACTTTCTTCGGCGGATCTTTTGATTACGCAGAAACACATTTTAGGACTTTCGGAAATTTATACTGCCCGTCTGGAAGCGGCGGATATTAATAATGACGGTACCGTAAATTCCAGGGATCTTGTGGTTTGTCAGCGTAAGATTCTCGGA
>URTC01000210.1 GCA_900550765.1 uncultured Clostridia bacterium
TAAAACTTCTATAGTAGTAGGCCTGCAAAGATCAAATGAGGCTTCATTGATTCATACGAATTAAAACTAAACGGCGAATTAAAATTTGCTTATGAATTTAAGAAATAATAATAATACGTTTGTAGTGTATAAGGAGGAAGGAACAGGTTGAAATCTTTTAAAAAGTCTTCTAAAAGAGGCATAAAAACTTTTTTATGCATTTTGCTGATAATTGTATGCACTCTTTCTGTGATACAAAAGGCTTTTATCGTGCTTATACACAATGTTTTTGATGAAATGTATTATTCGGCATTAAGCAGTATTATCGATAATAATTTTATTCAATGGGGACGCTGGATTACTGGATGTGAGTATGGTACAGTAGGTGTTTATGCGCCGAATGGAGGTACGCTGGATATGACGGATAAAAGTGATGCGGAAAGAGGAATCTTCTATCGTCGTTATAGAGAAAACCATTTAGAAAAAAGAGAGCAAATAACCATATATGTATATTTTGAGAAAAAAATTTTGCATTATACATTTGCGATTAACGAAGAAAAAGAAGATGCTCCATCGGAAGGAAAATATTCGGAAGACTATCCTAGATCAATAATATGGAGTTACGATTATTATGTAGATAAAAAAACGATGTATAGAAACGGACCGGTATTGAATTATACAGAGGGTGAAGAAGAGATTCAAACAACTGACGAAGAGCAAATCGCATCATTTTTACAGGAAAATGGATATGATAAAACAGCGGAGGAATACGAGCATTACTTTTTGTATGATAAAATCATCCATGACTGGACGTTAGGCAACCTGTTCCGCAGCAAGTATGCCACATGGTGGATCGGCAGCGTAAAATTTGTGGACGGCCCGCCGCCGGAGGAAGCAGCATAAAGAGAAAAGCGCCGCAAAATGCGGTGCTTTTTTACGTTGAAGAATCGAAGTTTTTTTGGTATAATATTTTTATAGTATTTTTGAGGAAATGTTTTATGATGTTTCGATGTCCCGTGTGTAGAGAGCCGCTGCAAAGGCAGGAAAAGCAATATCGCTGTAAAAGCGGACACAGCTTTGATATTGCCCGCAGCGGATATGTCAATCTTTTGCTGGATAACGGACGGGGCCGTCATGGGGATGATAAAAAGATGGTGGCGGCCCGCAGCGCGTTCTTAGAAAAAGGCTTTTATCGGCCGCTTTGTGATAAAACTGTGGAGCTGTGCGTTCAATATGCGGTAGAAGGCGGCGTTCTGGCGGATTGCGGATGCGGAGAGTGTTATTATACAGCCGCTGTGGCCCAGCAGGTGCCGATGCAGGTATACGGCATCGATATTTCCAAGGCGGCGTTGGCCGCCGGTGCGCGCCGGAGCCGTATGCTGTGGCTTGCCGTCGCTTCGTCAAAGGCGCTTCCATTTGCGGATGCCGGTGTAGATATCGTTTTGAATTTATTTTCTCCGCTGCAGGCAGAAGAGTTTTATCGCGTGCTGAAGCCAGGGGGGATTTTGATACGGGCAATACCGCTGGAGAGACATTTAATGCAGCTGAAATGCCGCATTTATGAAAAACCGTATGAAAACAAGCCGGAAAATCGAAACATACCGGGGTTTTCTCTCTTAGAGGAACGAGCGGTGCAATATGAGTTTTTTCTTAAAAGCAATGAAGATATCAGGAATCTTTTTCAAATGACGCCCTATTATTATAAAACCGGCCGGAACGATCAGGCAAAGCTTGCCGGATTGAACGAGCTTACCTGTACTGCCGCTTTCGGCCTGCTGGCCTATAGGAGGAATTTGTGAAAAAACTTTTGTTAATCGTAAATCCCTGCGCGGGACAGAAGCGCGCGAACAAATATCTGACGGATATCGTCAGTCTGTTCTGCGCGCAGGAGTATGAATGCACGGTCTTTGTAACGGCTAAGCGCGGAGATGCTGCGCGTAAGGCTGAAGCGTGCGCCGAACAGTTTGATCTTCTGGTGTGCATCGGCGGCGACGGTACGCTTAATGAAATGCTCTCCGGTATTTGGCATGCAGGTACGGATGTGCCGATCGGCTATATTCCGGCCGGCAGTACCAATGATTTTGCAAGCTCACTGAAGCTGCCCAAAAATATTTTAAAAGCAGCGGAGCTGGCTGCACGGGGACAGGAACATCGAATTGATATCGGTACCTTTAACGGACGCTGCTTTTCTTATGTAGCTTCTTTCGGTGCGTTTACCGAGGCTTCCTATAATACTTCGCAGCAGGCAAAAAATTTGCTGGGGCATTTGGCCTATGTGCTGGAGGGAATTAAAGATTTGCCATCAATCAAGCCTATACACGTACATGCGGAGACAGAAGATCGAGTGATCGACGGTGAATATGTGTTCGGTACGGTGAGCAATTCCACAAGCATTGCGGGAATCGTTACGCTTCATGATGAGCTTGTGGATATGAGCGACGGCCTTTTTGAATTGATTCTTGTAAAAATGCCGCAGAACGCGGTACAGCTGGGAAATATCATCCGTGCAATACAAACGCATGATTTAGCTGCCGAGGAAATCGTTTTTTTAAAAACAGCAAGAGTGCAGATACAAACGCAGGGCTGCGGCTGGACACTGGACGGCGAATATCAGGAGGGCTGTGAGCATATTGAGATCATCAATCATCATCATGCGGTACGTTTTATAAAGTAAAAAATCTGCTTGCTTTTTTATGGGTGGGGCAGAATCGGAGGAAAATATGAATATTTTTCTTATTTTAAGCTTTTTGTTTTTTATCGGCAGCTGTTTGGGCTGGTGCATGGAGGTTATTTTCCGCCGCTTTTTTTCCCGTGCCAATCCTGAACGCAAATGGATCAATCCCGGTTTTTTGGTAGGACCCTATTTGCCGATCTACGGTTTTGGGCTATGTTTGCTGTATCTTTTAGCTTCACTGGAGCGATTTGCGCCTTTTCCCTGGCCGGCAGCAAATAAAATTTTTATGTTTGTACTGATGGCTGTCTGCATGACCGTTGTTGAATATGTTGGAGGAGTTATTTTTATTCAGGGAATGCATGTAAAGCTGTGGGATTATTCCCATGAAAAATTGAATTATAAGGGGATCATTTGTTTAAAATTTTCGCTGATATGGGCGGCTTTAGGTGCGGTGTATTATTTTTTTATCCATTCCTATGTTCTCCATGCACTGACATGGCTCTCACAAAACCTTGCGTTTTCTTTCTTTATCGGTTTGTTTATGGGGGTTTTGATAGTCGATTTCTTTTACAGTGCCAATGTGCTTTCTAAAATACGCGCGGCAGCGAAGGAATCCGGCATTATTGTAAAATATGAGGGGCTGAAAGCATATATTCAAACCGAGCGGAGTAAAAGAAAAGAACGGCTGCGTTTTTTGCTGGCGTTTCGTTCGGAGCAGCCGCTTTCGGCACACGTAAAGGAATATGTAGAGAAGCAAAAGGAACATTTAAAGGAGCTGGAACAGCGATTGAAAAAATAAACGCAGGCGCGCATCGGAAAAACGATGCGCGCTTGTGTGTAATCCTTTTATACGTGCGGAACGATCCTTTTATACAGTTCCGGCGGATATTCCGGTACAGCACCGAGCTGCGTAACTACAAAGTCTGAAAGGGCCGTTGCACGGGAAAGACATTCTTCCATACTTTTCCCTGAAAGATAATTGACTAAAAAACCGGCGGAAAAGGAATCTCCGGCTCCTACGGTGGATATTGCCTTCGCTTTGGGTTGGGGGGCAAAACAGGATTTTCCGCAGGCACAGTCAAAAGCAAACGCACCGTCTTTATCCAACGTAACGAGGATCAGTTTAAGGTTAGGATATTTTTTTGCCGTTTCCCTGCAAATTTCCTCAGGTGTTCCGGGGAGATTGCATACGCCGAGTTCTTCCCGGGAGACTTTAAAAATTGTGGCGGCACACAGGGAAAGATCAATACTTTCCGGGGAATAATAGTTCTGTCGGATGTTGATATCAAAGAATCGCTCACGATAGTTGTTTTTTAACAGTTCCCGCAGGGCTGCGGCAGAAACCGCACCGCG
>URTC01000211.1 GCA_900550765.1 uncultured Clostridia bacterium
TATCGGTCTAACCGGTATGATCGACCCCGTACGCCCGGAAGTGAAACCGGCCATTGATATCTGCCGCGCCGCAGGCATCACCCCGGTAATGATCACCGGCGACCACAGAGATACGGCTGTTGCTATCGCGATGGAACTGGGAATTATATCTTCCCCCGAAGAAGCGATAACCGGAGCGGAGATCGATCAATTCTCAGATGAAGAATTTGAAAAAGCAATTGAAAAATACCATGTATACGCACGAGTACAGCCTGAGCATAAAGTACGTATTGTAAACGCATGGCGCGCCAAGGGCTGCATTACCGCAATGACCGGTGACGGCGTCAATGATGCGCCTTCCATAAAAAATGCAGATATCGGCATCGGCATGGGCATTACCGGTACCGACGTTACCAAAAACGTTGCGGATATGGTTCTGGCTGATGACAATTTTGCCACGATTGTGTCCGCCGTTGAAGAGGGGCGGCGTATTTATGACAATATTCGCAAGGCGATACAGTTCCTGCTTTCCTCTAACCTGGCAGAAGTACTCACAATTTTAACCGCAACACTTTTAGGTTTTCCCATTTTAGAGGCAGTACATCTTTTATGGATCAATCTGGTTACGGATACCTTTCCTGCAGTAGCCCTGGGAATGGAAAAAGCCGAAGAAAACATTATGCAGCGTAAGCCGCGCCCTGCCAATGACGGAGTATTTGCCGGCGGCCTTGGATTTGACGTTATATTTCAGGGAATTGTAATTTCTGCCATCACCTTGAGCGCTTATTTCATCGGCCGTGCAATCGACGACGGACAGCACGGCATGACGATGGCTTTCGTAGCACTTTCGATGACAGAGATCTTCCATTCGTTCAATATGCGCTCCCGCAGAGAATCACTGTTTAAAATTAAGGGACACAATACCATACTTTGGGGCGCTATGGCCGCTTCCTTTATCCTTACTACAATCATTCTGTTTGTAGACCCTATTGCAGCAGCATTTCAGTTTACGCAGATCAACCTAACAGAATTCTTGATTGCCTTCGGTCTGGCCTTTACCATTATCCCGATCATGGAAATCGTAAAGCTGATACAAAGGAGCGTGAAAAAATAATCTCTTCTCTCGGGTGAGTTAAAATTTAATATATTGGGAGGTTTTTATGGATTTACCGCTTGGAATTTTCGGTACACTGAATCTCAACGAGCAAATCAACTTTTGTCTTCGTATCCTGATCGCCGCGCTGTGCGGCTGTCTGATTGGATACGAACGCTCCCGGCGTTCTAAAGGCGCGGGTGTAAGAACACACGTAGTTGTGGCTCTTAGCGCCGCTTTAATGACCATCGTTTCCAAATATGGATTTTTTGATGTTCTAACTGCAGGCATGAGCGCAGATGCAAGCCGAGTAGCAGCAAACATTGTAACAGGAATTCCCTTTTTAGGCGCGGGTGTTATTTTAGTAAAACAAAACAGTTCCTCTATCCAAGGGCTTACAACCGCGGCCGGTATGTGGGCTACCTGCGGTATCGGCATGGCGTTTGGCGCGGGCCTTTACATAATCGGTTTGTTTGCAACAATATTGCTCATTCTTATGCAGCTAACGCTGCACCGAATCCTTACCGGATACGACAGCAGTTTTGCCGGAGAAATCATCATCATAGCAGAGGGAGACTTTGACGCCGAAGAATCCGTATGCCGCGCTTTTAAGGCGTATACCGTCACAATACAAAAAAACCGTGTAAAACGGCTGGAAAACGAAAAGTTAGAGTATAGGATCTCTTTTAAAACCATGAAGGAGGTCCCGGCAAACCGGTTAGCAGAAATGCTACAGGAAAATCCGCAATTCGTTACCATAGAGGTTTAAGCAATACGAAAGGATCTGCAGTCATATGGCCGCGGATCCTTTTTTCTGCGCCGCTGTCCCCTTTTGCAAAAAAGCTCGAAAAGTATTGACAAGCTGCTGTCTTTAATGATACTATTAATTCGATTCTTTTTTCATAAGGACGATGAAACACTTGATTGTTTTAACCATTATTTTTATGACTTTTATTGCCGGTGTACTTGGTACCGGACTGGGCGGTTTAATCGGCATATGTTTTAAAAACAATAAAAAGACAGTCAGCCTGCTGCTAAGCTTTGCCGGCGGCATTATGCTCAGCATCGTATGCTTTGATTTGATTTCCGAAGCTCTGGATTTAGGCAAAACCAACAGCAATATAACAATTTATTTGATCATAGCCGGCATCCTTTTAGGTTATGTGGTAGTATTCCTCCTCAATCATTGGATTGATCAGTGTACAAATCATGAGGTAGCGCATATCGATGCCAACCATCCCAAAGCGCATGATGACTTGGATGAGCTGATTCACGCCGATCATTTTCAAGCGCATCAAAAAGAACGTTCGTCCTATCAGCTGTTTATGGCCGGCATTATCATGGCCAGCGCTATCGCCCTGCACAATTTACCCGAAGGAATCGTAATCGGAGCATCCTTCGCGGCCGAAACAGAAAATTTAGGGCTTATAATGGCTATTATTATCGGACTGCATAATATTCCTGAAGGAATGGCTGTAGCCGTCCCTCTGGCGGCCGGAGGAATGCACAAGGCAAAAGCGGTGGCGATAACAGCCCTCAGCGGCGCGCCTACGATCATCGGTGCGGTGATCGGCTATTATACCGGCAGTATCGGTGATGTAGCCTTAGCGCTTTCTCTAAGCTTTGCCAGCGGCGCCATGCTGTATGTAGTATTCGGCGAACTGCTGCCTGAATCTATTCTGATGTGGCGTTCCAAGCTTCCAGCCTTTGCCGTAATGGTTGGTCTGCTCATCGGTCTTTTAATCATCTTTATATAATATATAACGGAAAAATAGTTTTACATCGTTTTTCAATGCTTTTCTTACAGCCACAAGCCGTTCAACTCTTGTTCCATAAATTTTAAGCCTTTTCTCCAAAGAGAAAAGGCTCTTTTTCTTTATACAGATAGCCAGACCTTATATCACCATATCCCCCGTATCCGTACTGATGATGCGGAAACTCGTCTTTTCCTTGCCGTCAACGGCAGAAATATACACCGCATAAGAAAGACCGTCATACTCACCGTAATACTCCCAACAAAGTTCTTCCTGATTATTAATTGCAATCATACAAAGCCTGGAGGTTTCCACATTAAAATTTTCTTTCAACCGCAGCTGTGCCTGTGAATTTGTAATATTTACCTCCGGAATCTCCCTCGGGAAATTATTCATAATATAACTTTTCCCCTCAAAGGCTACAATCTCGCCGGTATCCATAGCCACCTTAACTTTAAAAATATCCGGATACATAACGATGCCATTCTGTACAGAAGTAAAATTAAACACAATGCAATTGCTGTAATTTTCCTGCCAAACCAGATCACATTCTCCGTAATTGAGCTTTTGTACAAAAGCCTCGGCAGCACTGCGTGCTTCCTCCACACTTAAAACAGCTTCCCCCCCCGTACGGGAATTCAGCACCATCAGCAAAAGCCCGCCCTGCTTGGAAATTTGAATATCTAAATTTTCAGCCGAAAAGGAGTATACGGGCACAGTTCCCTCCATCTGCCCTGTAAAATCAGCAGAAAACCCCAAGGAATTTAGATACTCCGCGGCCTGTTCAGGCGTTACCTCTTCCCGCAGCTGCTGAGGCGTATTCTGGGCCTGTCCGTCAGAAAACGGTCCGTCAAAAATAACCGAAGGATACTCTACGATATCATCGGCAATGCTGCCGAACATACCTTCACTCTCTGCCTCTTCTGTATTTACCGTAAGCAGTGAAAGCGTTCCGGTAAGAACTTCATCTTCTACAATGGATAGCTGAACATTAACATCCTGGCAAGTATGAAAAAATGCGGTAATTTGTTCATCAAAATTTTCCGGAAGTGTGCTGTTACCGGTAAGCAAATGCAGCGCCGTTACACAATAAGAAGAAAGCTGATTGGTAAATTTCAGCGTATTCTGAACCCCAGTCGCTCCAATCGGCAGTGATGAAAGCGC
>URTC01000212.1 GCA_900550765.1 uncultured Clostridia bacterium
GTTCTTTGTATGTTCTTCTAAAAGTTTTGTAATGAGTGTCTTAGCACCCAGGCCGTCATTTTCGCTGAGTGCGGCTTTTACAGCGGAACAACCGATATCATAAGCGCTTCCGGCGCCGTCAAAAAGGTAACCCCATCCGCCGATGCGATGGTTTTTTCCGTTTTCCCTTGCAAAGAGAACAGAGCCTGTTCCGCAGATCAGGGCCATATCGGTCGTAGGATCCGCATCACTAAAAAGTACATTGATCGCATCACTGTCTATTTTCGTATGGATTTGGGGATATTTTTTTTGGAAGAAAGCAGCGAGCTGTGCTCGATTATCCCCCGTAGAGCCCCCGGAAATTCCGGCAAATATCCCGCATATAGCGGGGGATTTTTCTAAAAGCAGATCAATTCCTTCCGCAAGGACACGACAACAATGCTCTATGCCGATATCATTAGGATTACTTTGTGAAAGCTTGAATTTATGCAAAATCTTTCCGCTATCTGTAAAAAGTACAAATTCGGTTTTCGTACCGCCGCCGTCAATACCAATCATCAGTTTCTCGCCTAAGAAATCGTCCTTTCCTAAAAGAGAATCAACAGAGACATGAAAGAATTCCGAAAGTTTACATAAATTTTCGAGATCCGGCGGTGTAAGGCCGCGTTCCCAGTTGGAGATTGCCTGCGTACTCACAAACATTTTTTCGGCAAGCTGTGTTTGCGTCAGCTGCATCTTTTTTCTGTGTTTTTTTATGTTTTCACCGAGAAGGAGTCGTTTGAGCATTTTTTTATTCCTTTCTTTTTTTGCGAAACATTCTTCTGATACTATTATAAAATATAATGGAATTTATTCAACCGTAAATTCCTTTAATTTGCAAAAAAATTCAAGGAATACTTGATATTTTGAATAAAAAAAACAGACTCATGGTTTTCATGAGTCCTGTAAGAGATAAGGAAAGATACTACTCTTTTTTTTGCATATCTTTTAACAGATCACTGCGGTTAAATTCTTCCACTAAACTATCTGCCGCATAAGCCATTTTGGGAGAAACCGGGATGCAAAGCTCTTTTGCTGTTTGCTGAAAGCCAATTGTGTGTGTATAATGGAACACGATTGCATCCTGTCCATGCAGATCCTTTCGCTCTACTCGATGATAGGTCACATTTTTATCTCCGAAAAAGCAAACTTTTCCACAGTACCATATACCGCTGCGGGAAAAAATAATTTCTTTCGCATCTCCCAGCAGCATAGTACGAAATCTCAATAACAGATATTGGCTGTACGGAAGCAGCACAATGGCATACAGAAAAATGATTCCTGAAAATACTAAAAAAACAATACCTAAATAATGAGCGGTAGAATTTAACGTCATAAAAAAACCGATTAGAAATACCACCGCAGCGGCAAGAAACGCGTTAATGGATGCCGTTTTTTTTTGATAGCGGCATTGTTTGCGGTAAAAACGATAGATTGTCTCCGGTTTATATTTCCACACTGCGTACAAATTTTCGTTGATGATGTCGGCTGTATTCTGCTTCATAGACGCGATGATACTAATAAGAATTCCTGCAATAAAAGCAATAAGTGCGGCCACAAAAATATAAAAAAGTACTTCGGTATACTGTTCTTGGGCAAGCAGATAGGAGATAACTCCCGTGGCAATCAAGGAAACCGCTAAAAGAAACATTCCCAGTGCTTTTAAAAGATCCAAATGTTTTTGATACGCAGTATTCAAGCGCTGCTTTTTATTCTTCGGCATCGTTTTCACCCTTAAAATATTCGTTCATGTCTGTAAGAAAGTTTTGTACGTCTTCCATTTTATCAGCGGGAATGTCAATAGAAATCGTATCTTCCCGTCTATGTTTTTTTACTGTAAGGGAGAGTTTGCTTCCTTTGACTGCAACTTGTGTAATCCCTTTGCTGTATCCGTTGAATACGGACATTTTTTTATTTAAGATCAATCCCATATGAGACAGTAAAAAATCAGGAACTTCATTCAGTTTATCCTGTACACGCCTTTGGGCAATGAGCCACCAGCCTAAAAGTTCAAAAGCCACAGCCAAGGTGATGAAGATCGTACTGGTAACGTCTACACGCTGAACACAAAGAAAGATGCCTACAAGGAGCCCTGAAGCCGCACTGATCCCATAGGGAAGGAAAGACGCCTTCTTTTCTGTTTTTTCTTTTAAATTCCAGCTGATAATGGTATTGGAGCGCAGAAAGTCAAGCTTGGCAATAAAAAATTTGGCGATAGAAAGCGTCATATAGGCCATTACGGCCGAAAGAAAGAGAGCCATAATAAAAAAGAAAAAGACGCCTTTTATACCGAACAGTGTAAAATGAAAAACCGGAACAAGCAGTGCGCAGAGCAGACCGATAAGCAAAAACAAAATGTCCATTATTCAACCTCAAATCCACAGGCAGAGAGGAACCGTTTTATACCTGCGCGGCCGGCGGTGTCCTCTTTGTATACACCTGCATCCTTTAAAACATTTTCGCAAACGCTGCCTACCTGACGATAGATAAAATCAATTGCTTCCTGATGCGTCCGGGGGACAAAGCTGTTTTTAAAGCTATTGAACCATGCGGAATGTACATTTTCCGGCTGCTTTTTCTCTATCCACGCCTGTGCCAGATCCTCCAGTTCTGTTTTCAGGCGGCCAGGAAGAATAAACAGCCCCATAACCTCAATTAATCCGATATTTTCTTTTTTTATGTTATGTTTATCCGGATGGGGATGGAATACGCCTAAAGGAAGTGCATCCGTAGTCAAATTGTTGCGCAGTACAATATCACATTCGTAGAGGCCTGCATGGTTGATTCGCACGATCGGCGTAATGGTATTATGCTCTTGTCCATTTGTAAAGGCAAAAATACCGCAGGAAGGATCAGAATAATTCTGCCAGGTCTTTAAGATCTTTGTCGCTACGGGTAAAATACTTTCTGTTTTCTCTGCCGCTAACCGCAGGCATGTCATGGGCCAGTTTACAATGCAGCAGGAAACGGCATCATCTCCACAGGAAAATCTAAAAAGCGGGGTGGCTTTTTCCATAGGCATTTGATGGCGGCCGCCCTGAAAATGCTCATGCGTAAGAATAGAACCGCCTACTACCGGCAGTTGGGTATTGGAACCGATAAAATAGTGCGGGAATTTTTTTAAAAAACTGAACAGACGGATAAATTTCTTTTCATTCATCGTCATGGGCGTATGTTCTTTGCAAAAAACGATACAATGTTCGTTATAATACACATAAGGGCTGTATTGAAAGTACCATGGCTCGTTGTCCAGTTCTACCGGAATGGTCCGCAGCGTTTCGTGGGAGGGATACCCAAGCCTTCCGCTGTAACCAACATTTTCAAGACACAGCATACATTTGGGATAGCTGGCTGCCGGCTGCAGGCGCTCCAGAGCGATGGTCTTGGGATCCTTTTCCGGTTTTGTGAGGTTGATGGTGATTTCCAGCTCGCCGTAGTCCGTGCGGGCGATCCACTTCTGGTCCCGGGCCACCCGGTAGCGGCGGATGTAATCGGTATCCTGGCTGAATTCATAGAACCAGTCGGTGGCGGCCTGGGGGCCCGCGCTTTCGTACCGCTCCTCAAAGTTGGCGCGGACAATAGAGGGGCGCGGGGTCAGCACACCCATCAGCCTGGTGTCAAACAGGTCGCGGGCGGTGGAATTGTCCTCGCACACGCCCCGGGCCACGGCATCGTCCACCAGCGTTTTCAGGATGCTTTCGAGGTCGGTGTAGCAGACATCCCCCTCAGGCTCGGCAAAGCTGTCCAGCTGCATGGTCATCAGCAGCTGATTGCGGATGTAGATCTCGTCATCGGGCAGGATCAGCCCGGTGTCCAGCCCGTAGTTCACGAGCTGCTGGATGGCAGTGGATATCACAGCACAGCACCCCCCTCGGGACGGATGTTCAGCACATGGCAGCGGCCAGCGCCGAGGATCTTTTCCATGTTGGCCTTAAAGTCTGCCAGCATCTCCACCGGCACAA
>URTC01000213.1 GCA_900550765.1 uncultured Clostridia bacterium
TGAGAAAACGCAGCATTCAAACGCTTGCGCTCATCCATCTGCCGCCACATCTCCGAATTATTCGCCTCTAATGCGGCGCGCATATTCTCAAAAGCAGCACAAAGCCGCCCCATTTCATCCCCGCTGTTATAGGCCAGTTTAAAATTCAAGTCATTTTCCGCTACTTTCGTATAGGCCTGCGTCAGCAAAAAGAGAGGCTTTTTTAATTTGGTATTATAAAATACAACAGCACAAAGAATCGTTCCCGCGCCATAAGCAACGGGAATAATAGCAAAGGAAAACGCGCCCCAAAAACCATGCACAAATCTATCCTTTGCCGAATACAGCGGAGACAGCTCAAAAAATTCCACCTGTCCGCCCGCGCCTAATTTGGTAGTCAGCTTCGCTTCAGAATAGGAATAGGAAAACCGGTCGGTAACAGTGCCGTCCGCATCCTGCAATACAAAGCTGGCCCGGTCATTTTCATATACCGTATCGGCAGAACCGCCTTCGGGCATAGCATACCGTGCTGAAAGGTTTTCATACTTCCATTCAATATTTCCCCGTATCATATCCGCAGTAAGCCTGAGGGAATATACTGCCGCAGTAGCACAGATCATAGCAACGGCAAAATACAGTGCAAACGCCGCCTTAAAGGAGAGCTCGCGCAAATGTTTTATCTTTCCCATTTATAACCGCACCCCCATACGGTTCCGATATAGGCCTTAGCGCCGATAGCTGCAAACTTGGCCCGGATGCGGCGAATATGCTCGGTAACTACGGTATTGTCCCCCTCACCGTCGAGGCTCCATACCTTTTCATAAATCTGCTCCCGGTCAAAGATCTGACCCGGATGCTGGGATAAAAACTCGATGATCGCAAATTCCTTTTTTACAAAGCTGATCTCCTGACCGCGGCAGCAAACGGTATGCTCCGTATAATTAATGACAAGGTCATCATCAAACCGCACCTCGGCTTTTTGGGTTTTTCGCTGTTCACGCCGAAGATGTGCGTCCACGCGCGCTCCCAACTCTCCTAAAGAGAAAGGCTTTACTACATAATCATCTCCGCCGGAGGCAAACCCCTGCAGCTTGTCGCTTTCTTCTATTCTCGCGGTAAGAAAAAGAATCGGACAGGAAACAAAATCACGGATCTTCCTGCATACGTTCAAGCCGTCAATATCGGGCATATTAATATCCAATAAAATGATATCCGGATTTTTTTCCGCTTTTTTGATCGCCGCCTCGCCGTTGTTGGCGGTAAGCACTTCATAGCCTTTTTTTACAAAATACCGCTCCAGCATATCCGTGATATCCTTTTCGTCATCACATATCAAGATCCGCATGGCAGCCTCCTTTCAATATTATCGACGTGAAACCGAGGAAAGAGACACCGCGCGGCTGTGTTTGATAGGCTTCCATTCAATATAGCCAAACAACGCATAAACAGCCACGGGAACATAGGTCATCATAAACAGAGGGAACGTAAACAAATACCCTATTTTCTTTCCCGGTGCGGCATAAATCTTTTTCCACTGAGTAAACATCGTCAATGCGCCAATGGCAAACATAGAAAAATAACTGCTGATAAAGGAGCCTAAAAGGATCAGCAAAAATCCATGATCGCCATAACACAGCGCACCGATGATAAAATTAATAAACATCACCGCCGCCGAAGCGCCGTAACCCGGCAAAGAGATCGAACTCATTTCAAAGCAGGCAAAGCGGTTGCCCTTATTGGTAAGGATTCCGCGGCTCAGTCGACGGCCATACTTTAAATATACCTGAATGCCCCCCTTGAGCCAGCGTGCACGCTGACGGAACGACTGGACAAAGGACGTAGGCTGCTCATCATAAAAAACCGCGCTGTGACAATAGCCGATCTTCTGCCCGTGAATGATATTATCGGTAGTAAACTCAATATCCTCCGTCAAGAGGAAGAAATTCCAGCCCTGCTGCCGCTTAAGCACGCTGCGGCTGAAAAGGAACCCCGTTCCCGAAACCGCACAGCTGGTACCCAACAGCATTCTGGAACGGTTCAAGTGGATGGATTCATGTAAAAACCAAAGTGCATTACCACAGGATACCCAGTTATCGCAAAAATTTTTGGAATTGCGGTAGCTGGCAACGATTTCATATCCGCTGCCGAAGCATTGATTCATTTTGGTCACATAGTCCGGCTCCAACAGATTATCGGCATCAAACACAAAAAAGCCGTCAAAGCAATCGCACCCGTAGTCGCGGTCAATTTTTTCTAATAAAAAGTTTAAAGCATAGCCTTTGCCGATCTGTTCGTTATTCTCCCTGCGATAGACAATCGCGCCCGCTTCAACAGCCGCGTCAAAGGTACGGTCGGTACAGTTATCAGCCACCACAAATACCGATAAAAGCTCCGGCGGATAATCCTGCGCACGGATCGAGTGTAATAGGTGCGGCAGCACCTCTTCTTCATTTCTGGCTGCAATTAAAAATGCAAATTTATGCTGCTTTACGCCCTTCAAGCTTTTTTCCTTTTTAAAAAACGGTATAAACAGATATACCACCTGATACAGATAGCATACCGAAAGCAGCATGCTCAGCACGATCCCTGTAATTTTAAGTATTTCCGTTATTCCCATCGTATATCCTCCTTCTTCAAGATACACCATGAGTATAAAACGCAAATATCAATTTTTTATCAAGTTTTAATAAAATTCTAATTCCGCCGGCTAAACACCAAAAAAACGCCGGTTCCTATAAAAATTATAGCAATTTCCCGAAAAATTCGCAAGCAAGGCTTGAATTTTTAAATAAAAAAGAATATAATGAGGGCAACAGATGAATTCATTTTTTCTGATGTAAAAAGGAGAAGGCATGAAAAAAACAGGCATAGCGGCTTTAATCTTTGCGTTGACGCTTTTGATTGTAAGCTGTCAGGCACAAGAAGGTATCGCATTGGCCTTTCCTCCCGCGGAGAAGACGGAGACAAATTATATTGACAAGCGGGAAGCGCTTGCAGATGAATACAAAGAAAAAGGCATCGTTGTTTGTTACCCGCAGCCGGCCGAATTTAAAAGTCTTTCGTCCCTGCAGCAGGCGGTAAACGAGGCAAAGGATTTGGCGGAAAATCAAAACACCATTGATTCCTGTTACCGCCTGGATCTGCTGAATTTTATCCCCGAGTTCTCGTCCCCGCCCGAGGACGCGGTATTCGATCGGGTCACGATCCGGGAAGGATATGGAAACATCCGTTATATTCCCCAAACGGCGGATCCCGATATCTACTTTGCGGAGGGTTTAAGTATAAACTGGGATCGGAATTTTAAGATATCGAATTTTACGGATGCACAGCAAATGGCGCAGACATTTGTCCGCAATGCGGCAGGGCAGTCCGGCGCTTCCTACGAAGAACTTGAGCTCTACGGCCTGCCCGCCGCCAAACGTGACGTTTTAACCGAGGAGGGAGCCTATAAGGGTGTGAATTTTTATTTTGTAAAGGATGATTATTGCTTTACAGTCTATGTGCCAAGCTGGGTGGACGATTCCTTTTTAGAGAGCGCCTGGAACATTCAGCCGTATCTTTTATAGCAAAAGCCCAATCATAAAAATTCTGCAAAAAGAAGCATACCGTAAAACGGTATGCCTCTTTTATAACTTTTAAACAACGGCAAAAGCATTTCTTTGGCTTTTAAAGTTCAGCCTCCAAACGGTAGATGGGCAGACCCATTTGTGAAAACTTTGTTTCATACTCGGTCATAATATTTTCTTTCTGCCAGGAACTGTTGTGTAAATCCAAAGAAACGTTTTTTATTTTATAGCCGCAGCGCGAAAACTGCTCAATGGAATATTCAAAAAAGTGCATATTGTCGGTCTTTTGGTGAATTTCAGTGCCTGGGGCCAAATACTGCTGGTAGCTCTGCAGAAAACGGGGATGGGTCAGCCGGTGGGAAGCATAGGTATGCTTGGGGTACGGGCATGAAAAATTCAGATAGAGCCGCTGCATACTTTCCGGCGGCAGAAAG
>URTC01000214.1 GCA_900550765.1 uncultured Clostridia bacterium
CAATGCTGCTTCCACCACATGATAAAAGCCAAGCTCTTCTATCCCCTTTATTACCTGCCCCAGCTTTGCATATGTAAACTGACTGGAAATACTGGGGGCAACTACGGCATATACCTTATAGTTTTGATTATCCCTGCTTTTTTTCAGAATATCGATCACATCCAGAATAAAGGAGCGATCCGTAATCGCGCCAAACGGACACTGATACACGCAGGCACCGCAGGCAATACATTTTCCGTCGTCAATCTGTGCGCTTCCGTCCTCAGCCATCGATATGGCTTTAATTTTACAAGCGCTCTCACAAGGTCTTTTCCGGTTAGTTATTGCCGAATACGGGCATACCTGCGCACATCTGCCGCAGTTAACACATTTTGTTTTATCAATATGTGCCTTCTGCTGCTCATCAAAAGAAATCGCATTTTTCGGGCACACATCCTCACACCGGTGAGCCAGGCAACCCCGGCAGGCGTCGGTAACACTGTATCCGCCGGCCGGGCATTCGTCGCAGGCAATATCAATGACCTGAATCACGTTATGATTCTTTTTATCCCCTCCGATAGCCATCTTTACGCGTTCGGCTAAAATTGCCCGTTCCTTGTATACGCAGCAGCGCATTGTGGGTGTCTTGCCCGGAATAATCTCTTTAGGGATATCATGGATATACTCCAGCAGTTCATCCTTCCACGCGTGACGCGCAACCTCCCGCAGCACTTTGTATTTTAAATATTGAATCTTGGTATCAAATTTTCTCATTCATTCTCTCCCCGAAAATCTGTTAAAAATAGCTCACCTTAATATGCTTTCCCATTTTCCCAAGGCATTGAGCCAATTCATCTACAAGCCTCATTTTAATATTGAAATTAATAGGCAAATTGGGGTTTTGATGCGCCGGATTTACCGCACGTCCTACAAAAAAGTTGATATCTGTTGCTTCTTCAAACAGCATACGTGCGATTTTAGAGGCCCCATCCTGCTTGCAGCTCCATTGCTCGTAAGACGTGTTATCCTCCAAATAATTTTTTGCATACTCCAGCACCCGGTTAATAGTAATGACGCCCTCCGTAACCAAGTCCACTCCTTCAATTTCGGCAGTAGGCGGAATTTCCGGATCACTAAACACCAAGTTGGTTCGTATCGGCTTTTATAAATATTCTGAAACAATGGTAGACGTCGTGCCTCCGCAAACAATGTGCTTTCCCTGCTTGGCAAAAAACAGCGCCATCATTTTTTTACAATCATCTCTGTTTGAAGGCGGACCGATCATAAGATTCATGGGTTCACGGGTTCGGATGCGCACCGTGCACACAGTAGCATCATCACCGGGCTGGCCGGCATAGAGCTTATCACATTCATCAATTAGAATTTTGGTAAGCGTTTTCGCCGTAAACCCCACACTGAAAAACACCTCCATAAAAGAGATGATGTCCTCCCGCTTCCAGCCAAAATTATAGGTAAGACCTACTCCTGCATGGACTACGCCGTCGCTCATCATAATAAAAACGTCATTTTCCTTTAAAGAGAGCTCCGAACGCAAAATCTTTTTATCACCGATCGTAAGCTCCGTTACAGGATACTCAAAATTCGCTCCGTCGCGCAGAAGGATCAGTTTGGGATTATCATACTGAATGATCTCCGCCCGGCGATTGTTTACAATACGCATGATAGTAAAGGTGGAATAGGCAACGCCGCGCACCGAACACACCGGCAGAGTTGCCGCAATCGTTTCCACCGCATCCTCCAGCTTGAGTCCTGCCGCAATCATAGTAGAAATAATTTTAGAAGTGAGCGTAGAAAGAATACTTGCTTTTACACCGCTGCCAAGTCCGTCGGCAAGCACGATAACAGTTGAATTATCCTCTTGTTCTACAACCTCAACATGATCACCGCAAAGCTGTTCATCCGCATGATTTAAACTCATATAGCCGATATCGGCACAAAGCTCATTCGTCATCGCCATTGGGTATTGACTCCTTCAGTTTCGTAAGCGCTATTTTCGTTTCAGCGGCAGTTTCTCCCAGCAAGGAGGCGATCTCCTGCACGATACGCATTTGTTTATCCACCACTTTATCAGCAATTTCCGCCGTCTGGCGGCCAAGCTCCTCTTTCTTTTGGCGCTCGGTTACTTCAACGGAGACAACTCGCAGAATACTAATAAGCATATGGGAGGAATTATCATGTAAAAAGAAATGATCAAGATATTTTTTATATTCGGCATAATAATCCCGCTGATTGCACACCTTCCGCCCGTTTTCAAGCACCTCGATAAACGGAACGGGATCCATAATGCGCACCACCATTTCCCCTAAAACATCCCCCGGAGAAGCGATATGCAGCATTTTCATCGCTGCCGCATTAATCTGCTGAACTTCAAACTCCTCATTCACCACTAAAATACCATTGGGGGTATTGCTTAAAATCGTATTGGAAAAATTTTCTGAACGTTCCATTAAAAACGGCAGACACATGCTGATATCAGCCTTTCCCTGACATACCGCTATGGCCTTTTCGCGGCAGGTATTATAACCGCAGGTGCCGCAATTGAGCATATCTTCGGGCCTGTTTTTTCCCATTTTCTTTAAAACATCTTCGATCTCTTTTTCACCGGGCACCGGTTTGATACACCCGATATACGGCCGTTGAGCTACCAATTCCTCTCTTTGCGGCTGCGCAATGGCAAAGTCCTCTTTCCCGGCATAATGATTGCCGGCCATATAATGCTTTACCGGAGAATTCCGGTACTTTTCCATCACCGGACCGCCGATACAGCTGCCTGCGCAAGCCGACATTTCAATAAAACAATTTTCTACGTTTCCCGCAGCAATATCTTCCAGCGCCGCTTTACAGTTTTCCACTCCGTCTACAGTCAGATATGTATACTTTCCGGCCTTACAGTCCATTGAGCGCAGAATGCCTCCCACGGTAGGAAACAACCGTGCTTTGCTGTCCGCGCGGCTATCCGGTTCCTTTTCTACCGTAATATCCGCACGATTCAGCATGGCGGAGATCTCCTCAAAAGTCAACACAGCGTCAACACCGTTTGCCGGTCCTTCATCCTTTTTAGAAAGACACGGGCCGATAAATACTGTTTTTGCACCGGGATATCTCTTTTTGATATCCTTACAGTGTGCGGCCATAGGGGAAAGTACGGGCGCCAAATATTTAGAAAGCTCCGGATAATATTTCCCAATCAGCAAATTTACCGAATGACAGCAGGAAGAGATCATGATATTCTGTTCTCCCTCTTCCAACAATCGATCATATTCCCGCTTAACCAGTGTAGCGCCCAATGCGGTTTCCTCCGCGTCAAAAAAGCCGAGTTTTTTTAACGCCCGTGTAAAAGTTTGTATTCCGCTGCCTTCAAAATACGCGATAAAGGAAGGCGCAACGCTGGCAATCACCGGTGCCGCCGGATCGGCAAGCATTACCTTTACCAATTCGGTTTCATCCAAAATTTCCTTGGCATTTTGCGGACATACCACAAAACACTGCCCGCAAAGGATACATTCATCATTAACAATATGTGCCTGATTTCCCGAGAACTTAATGGATTTTACAGGACAATGCCGGATACATTTATGGCAGTTCTTACAGTTGGATTTTTTCAATTTTAAATATTCGGCCATATGTATTTCCCCTTTTACCTCAGCCGGCTGAGTACGTCATTTTCAAAGAAAGCCTGCACGCCATCGGGTAAAACGGAAAAGCTTTCTTGGTCAATACAGACATTGACTCCGTTATTTTGACATTTTCCCATGCAGAAGGTGCCGGCAAGCTCAATTTTGCCGGCAAGCTCCTTCTCTGCAATCAGTTCCTGCAGCTTTTCCACCACCTGGCGCGATCCCTTTAAGTGGCAGGAGCTGCCGATGCAAACCGTAATTTTCATAAAACAATCTCCTTACTCGTAATCTACGACATCTGCCCAGTT
>URTC01000215.1 GCA_900550765.1 uncultured Clostridia bacterium
GTTTTTACCTTTGGCTGCACCGATGCTTTAAATATCGCCATCAAAGGGCTTTTTTATCCGGGCGATCATATCATAACCACGGCCTATGAGCATAATTCCGTACTGCGGCCGCTTGAATATTTAAAAAATACAATAGATATCGAATATTCCATACTCTTTCCGGAAGAAAACGGGAATATTTCCCCCCTGCAAATAGAGAATGCCATAAAGGAAAATACAAAAGCTGTAATTGTAAATTATGTTTCCAACGTTACCGGGCAAGTACAAAATATCCGGGGAATCAGTGAAATATGCAAAAAATACGGTCTGCTCTTTTTAGTAGACGGTGCACAGGCAGCCGGCACACAGGAACTTCATGCACAAAATATGGGAATCGACTATATCTGCTGTGCCGGCCACAAAGGACTTTACGGCCCTCAAGGAATTGGAATATTGGCTATCAATGACCGTTCGCCATTGCCAAGACCACTGCGCCACGGAGGAACCGGCAGTCACTCGCTGGAACTGATTCAACCCAAGGAAATGCCGGAATATTTAGAAAGCGGAACCTTAGCTACGCAAAACATTGCCGCCCTGGAAAAGGGGATTCTATTTGTACAGGAAAACCGAAGCAAAATCCTCCGCCACGAGCAGGAACTGGCTCAGCTTCTGCGGGACGGCCTGGCAGATATTCCGGGCATAAAAATCTACTCTCCCTCTAAAATGCAAAGCGGCGTAGTTGCTTTTAATATTCGAGGAAACGACTCCGCACTGGTAGCGGATCTCTTAGATAAACAGTATTCTATCGCCTCTCGAGGCGGCTTTCACTGCGCGCCAATGGTTCATAAATATTTAGGTACGGAGACGCAAGGTGCGGTACGGCTGAGCCTGAGTGTTTTCAACACAAAAAAAGAAATTCTTACCACGATAAACGCCGTAAGCGAAATAGCGCAGAAAATTCTGCATTAAAACAAAAAAGGAGCGAACGCTCCTTTTTTTGATCCAATCAAAAACCACCGTATCTCCTTTTATTCCGGGTCCGCAACGTTTCGTTTAGAAAGCCCATGCTTTTTCGCTATATTGCGTCTATCCGTAAAAAATGCGGCGGTAACGCCGCAAATAATGAAATTTCTGCTTTTTAATCGGTCGGAAAGTCATTGGTTCCGACTATATATAAACAAGAGCTCGTATATTTAGTCAAAGTTTCCATACTGTAAAACGGATTAACCAGCAAATCACCATCATATCCATTCGGTTTATAGTTTTCAAGAGGGAAAATACCATATGGCGAAAAATCAATAGAAGAACCACTCGAGGACATATACACCATAAAGTTATCAAACAAAATAGGGTCTACATACTCCGTATTTAAAGTTTTTCGGTCTTCCTCCGCATTTCTTACTACAATTTGTTCCCTCCTTTCGGCCTTCCAAAGGCCGGTTAAAAAGAACAAATCTTCTACGCCATCTTCATTCCAATCATATTTATAAGCATATTTAACATTGATATTCGGAAAAACAGTAATTATTCTCCCGTCCGCGTCAAAATAAAAGGTACTGTTCCACGATAGGTACTTATTGAAAATTTCTATCGAAAGTAAAAACGATCCGTCGTTAAACTCTATTCGAATAGTCTGAGGAGAATTAAAAACAGTCGAATTCAGATAACCCATCAAATCAATTTTCCGTAAATCAGCTGTTTCACAATAATAGTCCGGCGCCAAAGAAATTGTTGCTCGATTATTTCCTTTTGAGGTTATATAACACGAAAGATCGCCTCCCTTTACAACACATCTTTGAACATTATAAAGATTTTTATGATATTCCTCCGCTACATATATGCAATCATATAAATATGTAAATTCATCGCGATCCCTTGGATTCGGAATTGCTTGTTCACTTTCCAAGGATTCATAAAACGTTATGTTTTCTGATACAGGCACAGCTAAAAACCTACTATTTTGCACTAAAAGCTTTTGGTTCGACGGTTCCGGAAGCTCCGTTCTCTGCTGCTGTTCGGGCGGTTCGGTAGGAGAAACCGGCGTCGGCTCTTCGGCGGGTATCATATTGCAGGCCGTTAACAAGCAAAGAACCGCAAGCGCCGCTATAACCTTGATTCGTTTCATGTATTCACCTCCAGCTCGTACATTTTTATCAGATAAATTAGAATTTATAGTATACAGTATAACATCCGTCAAAATTTTTCAATAGCTTATTATAGAATTCACAGTTTATTCATAAAAGAAAAATCAGCCGCTTTCGGCTGATTTTTGTACAAATTAAAATGATTCGTTCCGCACCATGCACTGCCGGATTTCCTCCGCAATACGCTGCTTTTCCTCTTTGACGTTTGCCCGGCCGTTAAAAGGAATGCCAGGATAAATCGTCAATGTTTTTTTTGCCTTATCCGCGTATACGGGATAAAAGGTTACGCATTTCCCTGTTTTTTTATAAAACACCGCGCCGATATGAACAAACCCTGTAAAAAAGTCCGAAACGGAGCCGTCGGTCTTATATTTTCCGTCGCTTTCCTTTCCCGGATTTTCCGGAAACACCAAAACGTTGTCGTTTAAAAGCGCCTCAGCCGAAAGGGCAAAGGTTTTTGCCACATCCTTCAAGCTGTCCCGATACACGGGAATGCTTTTCATATCCGCAAACACCCGGCTGATAAACGCGGCGCAAATACGTGTAAGCAGCTTTTTAAACGTTTTAGGCAGCCAGCGGATATTTTCAAAGGTTCCGTGATAGATATGCGCAAAGCATTTTTCCTTATTGACCATGCGCTCATCCACCCAAGGTCTGAAGTACACCGGCATAAAAACCGAAAGCGCTACCGGCCCGTAAAATTCACCGTGATTTGTTACAAACACAGCAGGCTCCTCGGTAATATTTTCCTCCCCTATTACACGATGACGCATAATGAACTTTAAAATATAAACAATCAGCCGAATGTAAAACGGCCAACGCTTAAGCTGCTTATCATGTACTGTTTTCTCCGCCATTTCTCTGCCCTCATTTGATTGATGTGCAGATATTATACCACAAAAAACAAAACAGCGCTATTTTTTTAAGGTTTTCATCAGTTGTTCCAGTTTACTGCGCTGTTGGCTGTTCAGCATCGGTGCAATCTGGGATGCAATAGTATCAATTTTTTTATCATCCAGGGTTCCATCTCTTTTTCCTCGCTCTACGGCTCCCGAAAGATCGCGCAGAATTTCGTTTTCGCTTTTTCCCTCATATTTTTTTGCCATTCCCTTTAATTGCTCAAACTGCATCCTTTGCTGCGGGTTTAAATCCTTTTCATTCGGGACGTGCTGCCCTGCCCCTGCCGTCTGCTTGCTTCCGCGCAACGTACGTTTCATTGATATCACCTCACTATAATCTATGCACAAAAACAAAAAATGTGCATATTTATATTATGTGGCGGATTTTACAAAGAGGTGAATGATATGAATGACTTGATGCCGTTACTTATGATTATGGCACTAACCAATAAAAAGGGCTTCAACAGCATAAAAAATGCCATTGAAGCCGCCGACAGCTTTCATACAAAAATCAGTAACTTCGGCAATATTTTTTCCATGCTTCCATCCCTTATGAACGGAATGAATGCATTGGGCAACGCAGCATCTCCCCCTTCCGGCGGGAATACACAGAATACTACCAATCAATACATCGATACCTTAAAAGATGTGATCGCCCAGGCCGCCGGCGCTAAACGAAATTTCTGAAGGAAACAGCTTTAAGTTGCTTGCTTCAAGCTTTCCAATGTCATCAGGATCATGCGTAACGAGAAGCACAATACGCTCCTTTGCCAGGGCCTTGATTTCTTCACGCACAATATCGGCATTTTCGTTATCAAGTCCACGGAACGGTTCGTCAAGCAGAAGAATATTGCCGTCATAGGCGAAACATCTGGCCAAAG
>URTC01000216.1 GCA_900550765.1 uncultured Clostridia bacterium
ACTCGCACCATTCCTCCGTTTTTCTGCAAAAGATTTTCCCTTTGAGCCCGGCCGGTATGCACCTCGCCGATATCGGCGATATTCTCCCAGTCGCCTAAGCCCAAGCTTCGCAGCAGGCGTACTCTCGTCCGTTCCGAAAGCACGCCGCCCTCATCACTGAACAGTCCCTTGGCCAAAAGGTCATAAATTAGCTGCTTTCTGTTGGATATCGAGCCGGAAAGCTCGTTTTCGGTCTCATGGATTACATCGTCACTGGTAAGCATATTGGCGCTCCAGTACAGTTTAGAGATCTCACCGTTTTTCCCCACAATGCGCTCCAGCCGCAGCGGACCGGCAAACTACTTAAACAGCCGCAGCCACTGGCGGGAAATCTCTAAAACCGCGTCACGAATCCGATCGGCCGTAATTGCAAGGCGTGTATCATCCTGCTCAGCGATCGTATTCAGCGCCACGCCGCTGGTCACATTCGTCGGCGCTACGGATTGGCGCATCAGATCCGATGTTCCCGAAATCAGGTTAAATTCCTCCAGCAGCGCGCTTTCTTCCTGAGAAAACTCATTGGGTAGCGTGCCGGCCTGCAGCATCTCCGGAGGAGTGGTCCCCTGCCGGTAAACCAGCACCTTGCCCGGCGGCAGTCCGTTTTCCTCTAAATCCTCCAAATCCACCGTTCCCTCTTCCACAGCTAAGATTCCCACTGCGGCGCGGTTGAGAAACTCATGCTTGCGGTTGCGCACCGCATTATAGGAGCGCTGAATGGGAATACACCGTTCCACGATGGAAACGCCCCAAAGACAGCCGGGACGGCAGATGGAGTTCTGCTGTACAAACGGCAGCTTGCGGGTGCCGTTATCCCCGTTACAATACGGCAGCGGGCCTTCAAAAAGCAGCACGTCGCCGCAAACGACGAGATACCGCCCTTCCTCGTATTCCTCTGAGGGCTGCTCATAGTATTCCAAAACCAGCGCGCTGTCCTTGGGTGTTTCCTCCGCGGCCGCGTATACCGCGGCCCGATATCCCAGACCGCCGGCGGCAGATGCGCTGCCAAAGCCAAAGGCCTTTACCTCCGCAGGCGCAACCTCTTTGCCCCAAATATTTCGGATGGTATCACAGGAATATACATGAGCATGAATCACCGAAGCGCATTTTTCTATGCTCTGTACATAAGACGTATCGGGATAGATCTCATACGGCGGGCATACGGCAGTGGAAATATCCCCCTCATAGACCGCCCGGCCGCCGGAATTTCTGCCGATGATCCTTCCCTTGTTGCTGACCCAGCTCTGCTTGTAAAACACGGTGCCGCACAGTTCCGACCAAACCGCCGCTTCCGCCAAAAGCGCGTCCATACCGATACGTTCAAACGCCGAATTCAAAATGGCCGTGCTCACCTTGGCGCTCTGAATATCCTCTTCATCTCCTGTGGCCGGACGTACGGTCACCTGCGGCGTGATTCTGTTCAGTTTGGCCAGCCGGCTTTCCACAATGGGGGCAATGTGGTTATACACCTCACGCTCCTGCCATAAAAACGCCTTGTCCTGCTGATAGAGCCTTCCCGCCTCCGGCAGAATATCACAATACTGGTTGCCCATAAAGAAATTGATGTTCAGCTGCCACTGCAGCTCAAACCGGCTGCGCTCACGGGAACGTTTCTCCAGTTCCTGCCGAACATAGGCACAAAGCTCTTTTTTACGCTTTTCCTCTTTTTGTTTCAATCGCCTTCATCCTTTCTAATTCAGTTTTTTATATCGGCCGCGGCGCAGCAGCCGTTCCATATCGCGCATACAAGGAGATTTCTCTGTCCTCTGTATTTTCGGCTCCGGCTGCGACATCACATAATACCGCAGCTCGTCCATCGCATGATCGTCCTGCTTCACGGGCGTATCTCCCCGGCCGTAGCGGTAGCTCTTGATTTCCCGGATCATCTCCGGGCAGCTGCGGAAAATAAAAAGACGGGGTCTGTCCGTCCTTTTGGTCAAATACTGCTTCACGCGCTGAATGCCCGTCCACAGATTTTTATTCACGCGGCTGTTTACCGCAATGCCGAAATCATAAAACAGCTGGGCCACGCTTTTATCGCCTGAAAGCGTATGCTGCAGGGCGGCGCTGTCCATCAGCGCCGCCACTCTGCCGCCTTTCTTCGGCCACCCCAGCTCCGTGCATTTCTGCAAAATCTCTTCGCAGTGCCATCGGGCGTCCCGGCCGGAAAAATAATGCTCCGCTATCACATAGAGATTCCCGTCGCCGTCCACCGCATACCAGTGGCACGAAAGCGGATTTACCAACCCCGGATCGATTGAAAGCGTATCAAACCACTCCTTCGGCACGTCAAAGGGATCGATTACATGCACGCTTTCGTCAAACTCGCTGTAAACCAATCCGCTGTGGCTCATAAAATGGCCGTACTGCCGGCTTTCCCGCTCGCTTTCCGGCAGCAGCGCCTCCAGCATTTTTACCTCCTGCGCGTTCAAAAACGGATTATCCTGCCAGCTCATCGTACTATACCAGGCCTCCGGATCATGATTCCGGTTCAGATAAATTTCCTCGTGCACCCACGTCAATCCCATCAGCGGCGTCATCGTTCCCCAAAGCTCACCGCAGGTATCCAGCACCCGCATTCGGCACTCATCATAAATATCCTCGGGGGGTTCCTCATCAAACCATATCCAATCCTGACTGGTTCCCTGAAAGCGCTGCCGTCCCTGATCACAGCTCTTAAAACCGATCACCGAGGTCCCGCCATGCACGCTCTTTACCAAAATAAAATCAATCACGCCGGCATCAGGGCTGTCCTCCCGTCCTTTGCGCATCACGATCTTTTCGATCCACTCTTTGGGCAAATAGGAAAGCAGCTTTTCCTGCGCAACGTCCCGCTGTACCTCCTGGGTCAGGCTGACCACCCAGCCTTTGGTAGGCCCTTTGATCTGCCGGAACGGATGAATGCCTCTGGCATACCACACAGCTTCTACCGCGCCGCACTCGGTTTTTCCCGTGCGGTTGCCGCCGAACACCCAGCGGTTGCGCTTTGGGCAGGCATGAAACTCCATCTGCTTTTTATGCACCTTCGGCCCTAAATTATAGCCCGCCAGCTTAAACAGCTGCGGATGCTTCTGCATTTGCCGTTCAATCTCCTTCACGGAGCAAGCTGCGTCTTTCAAGCAAAAGTTCCCTCGCTTCCTCTATATCCAATTCCTCCTCCGGTCTTTGCCCGCTGTTTTCCAGCCACCATTTGATTGCGCTTAAATCCGGCGGAACCTCTTTTTTGATCGTTTTTTTCACCACCTGCTCATCCACCACAAAGCCATCCTCGTTTTTCTTTCCCTTGCACTCGGTAGTCTCCTCCTGGGCCGTATAGCCGCAGGCACGCTTAAAAAATGCCTCCAGCACCTGAATATCGGCATTCTTTTTCTTCTCCAGCGCATCCCTCAGCTCCGGATGGGCCTTTTTATATTTTTGCAGCGTTCGATGCGCGATTCCCAGCATCGCCGCGATCTCTTTCTCCTGCGCGCCGCACATGGCCAGCGTGCCGATATGCCGCAAATACGGCTTTACTTTTTTTTGATACAGTTCACTCATCCATACCGCCGCCTCCTAAAAAAATACGGCTGCCGCAAAAGCATGCCGTGCTTATACTTTCAGTATACCATCGTTTTTATTTTCGACACCTTCCATGTGACATCAATTATTCGGCTTTGTTTCTGTTTTTTTCTGTTGACACCGCTGTTTTTTTTTGCTATAATGCACGTATCCGTTAGAAAACGGAGAGGTGTCCGAGGGGTTTATGGAGCAGGTCTTGAAAACCTGTGATACCGCAAGGTACCGTGGGTTCGAATCCCACCCTCTCCGCCACTAGTGCATATTTTTTATTCGGAGACATACACAAGTTTGGCCGAAGGGGCGCCAC
>URTC01000217.1 GCA_900550765.1 uncultured Clostridia bacterium
GAACAGGTGATTCCGGCAGAGGCACCGGGAGATTTTAATCAAGGATTGATCGAACTTGGGGCAATCGTCTGTCTGCCAAATGGAGAACCAAGGTGTGAGAGCTGTCCGATAAGAGAATTTTGTCTTGCATACCAGGATGAATGTCAGATGGACTATCCGGTCAAGAAAAAGGCGAAAGAGCGAAGAATCGAGAAAAGAACGATTCTAAGATTCTGTGATAATGAGGAAATTGCGATTCGCAAAAGGCCGGGAAAAGGACTCCTTGCAGGATTGTATGAATTTCCTAATGTAGAGGGACATTTAACACAAAAAGAAGTTATAGAATATGCAAAAGAGTCAGGTCTTACGCCGGTGCGCGTGAAGAAGCTGCCAAAGGCGAAGCACATTTTCAGTCATGTGGAATGGCATATGACCGGATATGAGATTTTGGTGGATGAGTTGGAAAAAGAATTGAGCCAAACCAAAAAAGGCCTGTTTTCAGATAAAAGTCTTGTGGATGCAGATGCCTGTTTGGATATTATTGATGAGCTTAGAGAGAGCCTGCCTAATGAGTTGGAGCGCGCCGCTAATATTATGAAGGAACGGCGGCAGATCTTGATTGACGCCGAGGAAGAAGCTAAACAGTGTATCGCTGCAGCACAAAAAACTGCCGAGGAGATGATATCAGAAAATGAGATCACCCGTAATGCGGAGATCGAAGGAAAAAAGATTATTGATATGGCACGTCAAAATGCAAAGGAAATCAAGCTTTCAGCTAAAAATTATGCGGTGGATCTGCTTACTGAGCTAAAAAACCGTGTGGGTGAGTTAGAGGGACAGATCACTCAGGATTTAGAAGATTTTAATAAATTGCGGCCTTTTATGCGTTTGCCAGCAAAGCTTCCTGTGGCAATGCAGATGGTAATAAGGACTGGAACATAGAGAGCCGTTTTTTCGTATATATAGCATAAGAGGAAAGCGATAATACCGCAAAGAACACGATTGGCAATAAACTTTTTTTTGTTAATACCGTTAAGCTGCGCAAGACATTGGGCAATGACGCAGCAGCCTCCAAAGGAAAGATAGAAGCTGATAATAGGCATGGTAAGAATGTTTTGCATGCTTATTATTTTTATTCCTGAAGTAAATTCCAGAAAGCCGGAAATCAAGCCGTTTACAAGCGGAGGCTGGTCTTTCAGCGCATATTGAAACAAAATGTCGCTGATTACTGAAAAAAAGACCATAAAACCGCAGATCTGCAAAATGGCGGTAATACTTTCTGCAATGGCGCTTCCAAAACTGCCGGACGGAGTGGGATATTCCGTTGTTTGAGCATTCAAATGTTTAGGACGCGTAAGTACGGTAAAGATTATAAGGGTACATAAATGGATGAGCATCAGCGCATACCCTTTTTGTGTGCTTTTTAGCATTAGGGTGCCTACGCTGCCGATAATAAAGAGCGGCCCTGAGGAATAGCAGATATTAGCGTAGTATTCATAGTTTTTCAGGCCGTTTTTTTGCATATCGCTGACGATGCGGCTGCCTGTGGGATATCCGCACAATAGACTCATTGTAAGGGGAAAGGCAGCGTCCCCGGGCAAATTTAAAAATTTCATGAATGGCCGGAGCAGTTTGGCAAAAACAGCGGTACCTCCGTTATTATATAAGATTTTGCTTATGATGAAAAAAGGAAATAAAACAGGCAAAACAGAAGAAAACCATAAATTGATGGTTTGCTTTGTTGCTTCTATGGAAACCTGCGGATCTAATAAGCATATGATTAGAAGAATCATTAAAAAATACAAATACTATCACCAATTCAATATATTAGGGAGTTTGCTGATTTATGAAAAAAGTGGGCATTGCCTTGGGCGGCGGTTCAGCGCATGGAGTGGCACATATTGGGGTATTACAGGTGCTGCAGGAGAATGGTATTCCCATTGATTTTGTCGCCGGCTGCAGTGCGGGAGCAATTGCCGGTGGACTTTTCTGTACAGGCAGTGACATGTATATGGCCGGCAAATTATGTGCATCGATTGATCTTTCTTCTTTTTTGGACGTTACGATTCCCAAAATGGGCTTTATGAAAGGGGAAAAGGCCGAACAGCTTGTAGATATGCTGACAAAAGGAAAAACTATCGAAGAATGCAATCCCCCTTTTTGTGCAATAGCGTGTGATTTGATTTCCGGCAGGTGTGTACCGTTTACTAAAGGAAAAGTTTCCAAAGCATGCCATGCAAGTTTTGCTATTCCCGGAGTTTTTGAACCGGTGGAATTGGATGGAATGCAGTTGGTAGACGGCGGGGCCATGACGCGTGTTCCGATCCGCGAGGTACGCGCTATGGGGGCAGAATTTGTGATTGCTGTAGATGTCGGATATCAGGGATGGGCGCATAAAAAGGCGAAAAATTTGGTAGAAGTAATTATGAATTCTTTTGAAATGTGCGATTGGCAGGTGGTAGAACAGCTGTATCAGGAAAGCGATTGTTTGATTAATCCCGATCTGCGCACGATTCCTTTGGATAATTTGGAGAAAGCCGAGGAGTGTTTGATGATGGGACGGGAGGCTACGCTTGCCGTTGTTGATAAGATTAAAGAAGAGATTGGAATGTGAAACCGATTATTTGCAGGCGTTACCATTCCATTGGCTTTTGCGGAAAAAGGTTCAAGCTTGGCATGGATCAGAAAGTAATGGTTTTAACCGACAGCACTTTCTTTTTATAGAGAAAAATCTTCTAAATATTTAAAGGCCTCCTGTTGCTTCCGGCAGCAGAACGTTTAAAATTCTTTCAGGGTTTAAAGACCAACGTTTGTGTGCCTGGCAAATTATAATAGGGGGAAAGGTCCATTTAAACGGTATCTTCGGTAATTTCAACCTATACTTTCTTCAGGACTAGTCATATATTCGGGATTGCCGATCAGCGGGATGCCGTTAGGGCGCTGCATAATATCCTGCAGCAGCGTAGCTGAGGCAGGTTTCCGGTTCATAATATGGCCTATAATATATATAGGACGTCGGCCGGATTGAAATCAATCGCTTGCAGCGGGGCTTTCATTTCTCGGCAGCACCCGTATTCATTCCATAAATCATTTGATATCTCCTATATTTTTAAAAACGGCAGAGTAAAATCTTCCGTTCCTGAAAGCGAAGAAAAGAGAGAATATATCTGCGTGGCGTACTGGTCGAGCGCTGCAGAGGACGCTGTTATGGGATCTTTAATCGCGGAGGGGGAACTGTAGTAATTTGTTAAAAGGGAAAGCAGTGCAAGCTTTTCTTTTTTTATTCCTAACAGACGTACTTTGGGCGGTTCGGACAACAGGGCAGAGAACAGCGGCTTGGTAATATTTAACAGTGCACAGCAAAGAATACGGCTGATACGGGAATACGGATAGCGCTTACTTTTGATGCGCAGAATTAGTTCGTCAAGGCTTTGAGCGGCTAAACACTCTTTTTTTATTTTATATTCCAACCCTTCACTGACCCCGCAGATATTGGAAAGTTCTTCGGTACTGGCGGAGAGTATCCGGTATTTTATAAGTTCAAAAAATTGCTCCCAGAACAAAGGCTTTGCTGTAAAGGGATACATCTGCTCGGTATCGGCACCGTTCCTTAACGCGCTGCGAAGTGCTTGGGCAGAGGAAAACTCAGTTTTGCGTTGTAATGTGAGGGGAATCAGCGTGCTGCCGATTTTGTTTATGGCTTTTAAATATTCAATACCAAGCATGTTGTTCGGCAGGAGCTGTTCATTGGAAGAGGAGAGAGCCTGTCCGTAGGAAAATCCGTTTTTGAGGCGGGTCTTCAGTTGTGCGGGGAGGGGCGTTTGGGCGCGGGCTTTAAGTACGGCAAGATCTCCGGATTCACTGCCAAAGCAAA
>URTC01000218.1 GCA_900550765.1 uncultured Clostridia bacterium
AAATTATTTTGTGGTCAAGCTGGGAATTTAAGTTTATTGAGCTGGACGATTCCTTTACTACCGGTTCCAGCATTATGCCACAGAAAAAAAACCCGGACATGGCGGAGCTGGTGCGGGGAAAGACGGGGCGTGTATACGGCAACTTGATGGCGTTGCTTACTGTCTTAAAGGGGCTGCCCCTTGCGTATAATAAGGATATGCAGGAGGATAAGGAGGCCGTGTTTGACAGTGTGGATACGGTAAAGGCTTGCCTTGAGGTATTTGCACCCATGATATCTACCATGCATGTATGCGGGGAGAATATGCGGCAAGCGGCACAAAAGGGCTTTATTAATGCTACAGATTTGGTAGATTATTTGGTAAAAAAAGGAATGCCCTTTCGTACGGCCTATAAGCTTGTAGGGCAGATGGTGGCGTATTGTATTGAAAAGCAGAAGGTTTTAGAAGAGCTTTCCCTTAAGGAATTAAAAAGCTTTTCTGATATCTTTGGCGAGGATGTGTATAGTGAAATATCTTTAGAAACCTGCGCACAGAAACGGATTTCTGCAGGAGGAACCGGGCTGGCTTCGGTAGAAAGGCAGATCAAAACAGCAGAGGAATTTTTAAAAAAATAATTTAATTTTTATTTGACAGCTTTTTAGTCTTGTGATAAAATCACACCATACATCATAAATGCTTTGAAGGAATTATGCCTTTCCTGCAGCAGTTTCAGAGAGCCGGCGGCCGCTGTGAGCCGGTACGCAAAGGTTATGGCAGTCTCATTCCTGAGCAGGGTCCCCCAAAGGCAGGTTTTTGCTGGATAAGGGATTCCGGGTGCCCCCGTTAACAGGGCAGGGCTTCGTAACAGTGAGCCTGGTAAAGAGCGGCTGTATTTTGATTTTGCAGCAAGCAGGGTGGTACCGCGAAAAAAAGTATTTTCGTCCCTGATATCCGAATTCGGATATCAGGGATTTATTTTTTATAAAAGGAGTGCAGAGTATGAAAAAAATTAAAATTGCAGACATTACCCTTAAAGAAGCCGCAGCGCTTACGTTTAAAGAAAAGATAGAGATTGCAAAGCTGTTGGACCGATTGTCTGTGGATGCAGTAGAAATTCCGAAAATAGAAGATATTCGGGTAGATACCTTGCTTGTAAAATCCATTGCTTCTGTGGTAAAATCCAGTGCTGTGGTTATTGAGGCAGGATATACGCCCCAAGAGATTGATATTGCGTTTGAAGCGGTGAAAGGGGCGGAAAAGCCCGTATTGCAGATTGCGCTGCCGATGTCTACTGTAGGAATGGAATATACACTGCGCAAAAAGCCCGCAGCAATGCTGGAGACAGTGGCAGAGTTGGTTGCCTATGCCAAAACAAAAGCAGTACCGGTCGAATTCGTGGCGTTGGATGCTACCAGAGCGGACAGGGAATTTATAAAAAAGGCAGTAGAAGCGGCGGTATTTGCCGGTGCCGGAAGGGTCATTTTGTGCGACGATGCAGGAGAAATGATGCCGGATTCCTTTATACAGTTTGTAGCTGCAGTAAAAGAGGCGGTCGGCAGTGCAGAATTGGGGGTGAGCTGCTCTGACTTTTTAAAAGTAGCGGCGGCTTCTGCAATAGGAAGCGTAGCTGTCGGCGCAACTGTACTGCGGGCCTCTGCAAAAGAGAGCACAGCAGTTCCCTCCGTTGGGAGCTTGGTAAATATTATCCGTACCTGCGGCAGTACGCTGGAGATTGAAGCGGAGATCAAAACGACGGAGTTTAAACGCATCAGTGATCAGATTCAATGGATCTGCGATGAAAAGCATGGAAAGAGCACTTCCCTTGGCACAGTGAATGTTGCAGAGGATATTGCTATTGCGCTGAAAGACGGTGATGAGCTGAAAACCGTAAGCTCTGCGGTGGAAAAATTAGGATATGATCTGAATGAAGAGGATCTCTTTAAAGTATTTGATGAATTTAACCGTATTGTATCTAAAAAAGGTACGGTGGGAGCAAAAGAGCTGGATGCGATTGTAGCTTCAGCGGCGCTGCAGGCGGCACCGACGTATAAGCTGGTAAGCTATGTGATTAACAGCGGAAATATTATTACCGCTACTGCGAATATTAAGCTGGAAAAAGATGGAGAGGAAAAACAGGCGGTATGTATCGGCGATGGGCCGATTGATGCGGCGTTTCTTACGATTGAGCAAATCGTAGGCAGGCATTTTGAATTGGATGATTTTCAGATTCAGGCCGTAACGGAAGGCCGTGAGGCAATGGGCTCAGCTCTTGTTAAGCTGCGCTGGAACGGAAAGTCTTATTCCGGTAAAGGACTTTCTACCGATATTATTGGCGCGAGTATCCGCGCATATGTCAACGCACTGAATAAGATTGTGTATCAGGAGGGATAAAGTATGAAACTTTCATTTTCAACTAAGGGCTGGAAAGGGATATCTTTTGAAGAATTTATTTCTGCGGCAAAAGAATATGATTTTTTAGGAATAGAACTGAACGATATAAAAACACAGGCAGAGGATAAGAGCAGTCCGTTTCATAAGGAAAATCGTTTTGCTGCAAAGCGTTTGCTGAAAGAAAATGGCCTGACGATTCCCTGCATTGATTCTTCCTGTGATATTACTGCGCCGGCAGAAATAATACAGAGGGATATCGATTTTTGCATTGAACTGGCAGCGGATATGAATATTCCGTATGTACGCGTTTGCGCAAGAAGGGAGGCTTCGGTGCAGGACGTTTGCCAAAATATTGCTGAAAGCGTAAAAAAAGCAGAAGAAAACGGGGTCATGCTTTTGATAGAAACCGCCGGTATGTTTGCTGATACGCAAAAATTAAGGGATGTACTGAACCATTTTGCCTCTGATTTTTTAGGTGCCCTGTGGGATATGCATCATCCGTATTTTGAACAAGGAGAGGATGCTGAAACGGTTGTACAGAATTTGGGAGCCTATATCCGCCATGTACATGTAAAAGATTCCCATTCCGGAAGGTATTGTTTGATCGGCGAAGGAGAACTGCCGATCCGAGAGATGATGAACGGCCTTGCATCTATTAATTATGATGGGTTCCTTTCCTTGGAATGGGATCCCGAATGGATGGCAGAGCTTACCGAAATGGAGGTAATTTTTTCCCATTTTTCGGTTTACATGAATCGCTTTACCTCTCCGTCTAAACGAAAAAAGACGCTGTATTCCAACCGTGCCGGTTCTGGAAATTTTATCTGGAAGAAAGATGTGCTGATTGATAAGACTTTTTCCCAGGTGCTGGATTCTATGGTGGAGGAATTTCCGGATCAATACGCTTTTAAGTATACCACACTGGATTATACACGTACGTATGCGCAGTTCCGCGATGATGTAGATACATTTGCACGCAGCTTGATTTCCCTTGGCGTTAAAGCGGGCCATCATGTGGCCGAATGGGCCACCAATGTACCCCAGAGGTATTTTGCAGGCTGGGCTGTTACTAAGATTGGTGCGGTATTGGTCTCCATGAATACGGCTTATAAGATTTATGAGGCTGAATATCTGCTGCGGCAAAGCGATACACATACCCTGATTATGGTCAAAGGATATCGGGATTCAAATTATTCAGAGATTATTGCTTCTCTTTGTCCGGAATTGGAAAGCACTGCGGCGGGGCAGGCATTGCATAGCCATAAGCTGCCGTTTTTGCGCAATGTTATTACGGTAGGGTTTAAACAAAAGGGCTGTCTTACCTGGGAAGAGGCGCTGCAGCGGGCTTCGCAAGTATCAATAGATGCGGTACATCGTATGGCTGCGGCAGTCAGTCCGGATGACGTATGTAATATGCAGTATACTTCAGGAACGACGGGCTTTCCTAAGGGCGTTATGCTTACCCATTATAATATTGT
>URTC01000219.1 GCA_900550765.1 uncultured Clostridia bacterium
GCAGAAGCTCACGTTCTTCCATATTTTCCTTTACAGATTGTGCTGCTGCTACGATAGGCAGCCAATTCTGGACATATCGCTTTTCCGTTCCGCTCTTTTCACAGAATCCTTCTAAATATTTTTCCGCCAGCTGCTCCTTGCCCTCTAGGCAAAACAGCAGATACGTTCTGGCCACATCAGCCGAAGCATTTCCCTGTGCCACATGTGCCCAATCAATGATATACGGCTCGTTTTGCTCATTAATAATAATATTGGAAGGATTAAAATCCCCATGGCATACCTTTTTATGCTTCGGCATGGCTTCCAGACGCGTATGCAGCTCATACCGGGTGGTAGCGTCTAACGTCGTCTCACAGATTTCCCGATCCAACTTATCTTTCAGCTTATTTAAAAGCGGTGAGGTTTTGGAATGTACCTCCATCTGCAGTATTAAAAACAACTCCAAATATTCATCTGTCTTTTCCGGATGTTCGTCCATGAGCTGCTGCAGCGTTTTCCCGCTGATATATTCGGTTTGTATCGCCCATTTCTCATCCACCTTGAGTACATCCAATAATTTAGGGATTCTCAGCCCTGTTTCTTCGATCCGGGCATGATTCAGCGCTTCGTTGAGTACACTGGATTTTAAATAGTTCTGATCAAAAACCTTAATGACAGTATTTCCGTCACGGTAAATAATTTTTCTGGTTCTAACCGCTATTACCTTATCAGCCTGAAATGCCATAGAAAAACTCCTCCTTATTTTCCGTAATACGCATTCAAATACATCTGTCTGATCTCACTCATCAGCGGATATCGCGGATTTGCGCCGGTGCACTGATCATCAAAAGCCTGCTCCGTCATTTCATCAAGCTGCTTTAAAAACGCCTCTTCATCAGGAACATAATCTCTAATTGTCGGCTTTATACCAATCTTTTTTTTCAACTCCTGCAAAACTTTTAAAAGATTCTCAAACTTTTCTTCTTCGTTCTGTCCATCGACACCAAGTGCATCAGCGATCTCCGCATATCGCTGCAGGGTGTGCGGATACGCATATTGCGAAAACGTTCCCATTTTAGCCGGTGCTGCAGACGCATTAAAACGCATGACTTCGCAAATCAGCAAGGCATTGGCGATTCCGTGAGGCAAATGAAAAAATGCACCGAGCTTATGTGCCATAGAATGGCAAACACCCAAGAAGGCATTGGCAAAAGCCATACCAGCCATTGTTGCTGCATTCGCCATTTTTTCCCTGGCCTCCGGATCTGCTGACCCGTTTTCATAGGCTCGCGGCAGATAGCGGAAAAGCGTCTTCAACGCCTGCAGGGCAAGACCGTCGGTATAATCAGTAGCCTTCATGGATGCGTAAGCTTCCAGCGCATGCGTTACAGCATCAATACCAGAAGCGGCAGTTAACCCTTTAGGCGCATTCATCATGAGATCTGCATCAATAATCGCTATGTTCGGCATCAGTTCGTAATCAGCCAAAGGGTATTTTACGCCCGTCGTCTCATCGGTAATTACAGCAAAAGGTGTAACCTCTGAACCGGTTCCCGCACTGGTGGGAATAGCAATAAAATATGCCTTTTCCCCCATTTTAGGGAAGGTATAGATCCGCTTACGGATATCAATAAAGCGCATCGCCATATCCATAAAATCCACCTCAGGATGCTCATAAAGCACCCACATGATCTTTGCTGCGTCCATTGCCGATCCGCCCCCTACCGCAATGATAACATCCGGTTCAAAAGCAGTCATCTGCTTTGCGCCCTCCCGGGCACAAGCCAAGGTAGGATCGGGCTCTACATTGGAAAATACCGTACAAGCAATTCCCATAGATTCTAATTTTTCTTCAATACTCCGAGTATACCCGTTTTTATATAAAAAGCTGTCCGTGACAACAAAAGCCTTCTTTTTATTCATTCCATTACCCAGCTCATCAAGGGCAACCGGTAAACAACCCCTTTTGATATAAACTTTTTCCGGTACGCGGAACCAAAGCATATTCTCTCTCCTTTCGGCAATGGTTTTAATATTCAGCAAATGCTTAACCCCAATGTTCTCTGAAACACTGTTGCCGCCCCAGCTTCCGCAGCCAAGGGTCAAAGAAGGTGTCAGCTTAAAATTATATAAATCACCGATACCGCCGTGAGAGGAAGGAGTATTGACTACAATCCGGCAGGTTTTCATTCTATTTGCAAACTTTTCCAGTTTCTCCCGCTGTGTTACCGTATCCAGATAAATGGAAGAGGTATGCCCATATCCGCCGCCGGCAATCAGGCGTTCAGCTTTATCAAAGGCATCTTCTATAGTCTCAGCCCGATACATTGCTAAAACCGGAGACAGCTTTTCATGGGCAAATTCCTCGCTCAGCTCTACGCTTTCCACCTCGCCGATCAAAATCTTGGTATTCTCCGGCACGGTTACACCGGCAAGTGCAGCAATATTGAACGCGCTCTGCCCTACGATATGAGCATTCAGTGCACCGTTAATAATAATGGTCTTACGCACTTTTTCAAGTTCTTCTTCCTGAAGAAAATAACAGCCGCGGGCAATAAATTCTTTTTTGACCGCCTTATAGATTCTTTCCGCTACGATCACCGCTTGCTCTGAAGCACAGATCATACCGTTATCAAATGTCTTTGAGTGAACGATTGAAGCAACAGCGAGCTTGATGTCTGCTGTAGTATCAATGATTGCGGGTGTGTTACCTGCACCAACGCCGAGAGCGGGCTTGCCTGATGAGTAAGCAGCCTTAACCATTCCGGGACCGCCTGTAGCGAGGATTATATCAGCGCTTCTCATAACTTCGTTTGTGAGGTCGAGCGAAGGAACGTCGATCCAGGCGATGATGCCCTTAGGTGCGCCTGCAGCAACTGCAGCGTCCAGAACTACCTTAGCGGCAGCGATTGTGCTCTTCTTAGCTCTGGGGTGGGCGCTGATTATGATACCGTTTCTTGTCTTAAGACAGATAAGTGTCTTGAATATAGCTGTTGATGTGGGGTTTGTTGTAGGAATAACTGCGGCAACAACACCGATAGGCTCTGCAACCTTCATTGTACCGAAAGCCTTGTCTTCTTCGATAATGTCGCAGGTCTTTGTGTTCTTGTAAGCGTTGTAGATGTACTCGGCTGCGTAGTTGTTCTTGATAACCTTATCTTCAACAACACCCATGCCTGTTTCTTCTACTGCCATCTTAGCGAGCGGGATTCTCATCTGGTTAGCGGCGATTGCTGCTGCCTGGAAGATCTTATCAACCTGCTCCTGTGTAAAGGTTGCGAATTCCTGCTGTGCAGCTCTTACTTCTGCCATACGAGCCTTGAGAGCGTCAACATTGTCAACGATCAGCGGGCTTACGGGAGCAGATTCAGCTGTCTTGTTGCTTACGATTTGCTTCTTAGCCATTTTGTCCTCCTGAATGTTTTAAACTGTTCTTTCTTATTGTACCGTTTTTGCGGTCTGCTATTATAGTTTACCGCAGGGTCGGCTGTTTACCCATTTGTTATTTTTTTAACAATATCATTATATCAATTTGAAGCGCATTTTGTCAATCTTTTTTTCTATGAAAATGGCTAAAATTAAATCGCCGCTTTTGTGCATATTGTATAATTGAAGGTGAAGAGGGGCGGATATGAGGAAAAAAGCGGTATCACTCAGTCTGTTGTGCAAAAACAGCCGTGACTTCACCGCCACGGCTGTGCATTATTTAATTGTAATCAGCTCTTGAAATGCTCCCCGTACTTTTCTTTAAGTATCTTCCACTGATAACGGTATGCATAGCTTGCAGTGAACACTCCGTC
>URTC01000220.1 GCA_900550765.1 uncultured Clostridia bacterium
TTCCGTGCTACGCTGGTACAGTATAATAGCAGTTTTAATCTCGGTATTCGCCTGGTACGAAATGCAACTCCCGGCGCAGGCAGCGTATCAGGTACGGGAGCGCAGCATACCGGAAATTCTGAAAGCGGAAAAATACTGATTGCGTATTTCTCATGGGGCGGAAATACAAAGGGGATTGCCGAAGAAATCCAGCGTCAGACAGGTGCAGACCTGTTTGAGATTACACTGGTAAATCCATATTCAAGTAATTACAACACCGTTTTAGACGAAGCACAGCGAGATCAGAACATACAGGCCCGCCCGGAGCTTGCCGGTCATGTAGACAATATGGACGAGTACGATACCGTTATGATCGGCTATCCTAACTGGTGGGCTTCGATTCCTATGCCGATTGCTTCTTTCCTTGAAGAATATGATTTTTCAGGCAAAACGATACTTCCGTTCTGCTCTCACGGCGGCGGGCGTTTCGGCCAGAGCTTGACTGCTATTGCTAAACTTGCGCCAAACGCTATAATGGGGGAAGCTCTTTCAATTCACTATTCGGGCGGCTCGGAGCTTTCGCGTGATGTTGCCGATTGGCTTAATAGCAATGGAATTGAATAAAAGAGAGGAGATTTGAGCAATGAAAGTATTGGATAGAAAACAATTTGAAGAAATCAATGTTTTTAGAATGGGGAAGCCTAACGAAGCGTTTGCACAATATTTTGTAGGCGAATCCTTTTTGAATCCGCTGACAAATCCGCAGGAAACGGCGGTGTTTCTTGCCAATGTAACTTTTGAACCGGGCTGCCGCAACAACTGGCATATTCATCACGCTAAAAACGGGGGAGGGCAGCTTCTTATTTGTACGGCAGGCGAGGGGTGGTATCAGGAAGAAAATAAACCGCCTGTTTCTCTCACCGCAGGAACAGTCATTACAATTCCGGCAGAGGTAAAGCATTGGCACGGTGCCAAAAAGGACAGCTGGTTTTCCCATATCGCCGTAGAAGTACCGGGCGAGGGCACTTCCAATGAATGGTGTGAGCCTGTAAGGGATGAAGAATACAACAAATTGGAGGAAGAATAAAATGAGCAAAAAACTTGTAGCATATTTTTCGGCAAGCGGCGTTACCAAAGCTGCTGCCGAGCGTTTGGCAAAAGCGGCAAAGGCCGATCTTTTTGAAATTAAACCCGCCGTTCCCTATACCCAGGCAGATCTTGACTGGACGAATAAAAAGAGCCGCAGCTCCGTTGAAATGAACAACCCTAACTCCCGCCCTGAAATTGCGGAAAAGGTATCGAATATGGGGGATTACGACACCGTATTAATTGGTTTTCCGATTTGGTGGTATGTTGCGCCCACCATTATCAACACCTTTGTGGAGAGCTATGATTTTTCGGGAAAGACGATTGTTCCTTTTGCAACCAGCGGCGGCAGCGGAATGGGCAGAACCGTAGACGTGCTGAAACCGCTCTGCCCGGCTGCAGATTGGAAAAAGGGCAAAATGCTGAATCGTGTTTCAGATCGGGAGCTTGAAGATTGGGTAAAAGGTTTTTAAGCAAAGAGGCAACTTATGACGGAAAAAGAGAAAATGCTCTGCGGTACGTTTTATGATACAAGGGATTCCGAACTTCGCCATTTGAGTAATCGTGCAAAAGATCTTATGCGGATTTATAACAATCTGCCCGCGGAAAATATGGAACTGCGAAATCAAATCATACATTTGCTGTTTGGCTTTTGCGGCGAAAATGCCCGTGTCAATCAGCCGATTTGGGTAGATTACGGCTGCAATATCTCTCTCGGTGCAAACAGCCTTGTCAATATGAATTGCACCCTTTTAGATACAGGCAGAATCATAATCGGTAACAATACTTTAATAGGCCCTGATGTTAAAATTTATACCGCTGTTCACCCTGTTTCGGCAAATGAACGCATTTATACCGATAAAGCCGGACACGCAGCAATCCGTACACAAACTGCTTCCGTCGTGATAGGGAACAATGTTTGGATCGGAGGCGGAGCGATTCTTCTGCCGGGCGTTACCATTGGGGATCATACCGTGATCGGCGCAGGAAGCGTAGTTACAAAATCCATTCCGGAAAAGGCTGTTGCCTGCGGAAATCCCTGCGTAGTAAAAAAGATAATGGAGCAAAACGGATAGAAGGTTTTTATGCCATTGATATTACGATGATTTCCGGACGGGACGACACCGCTGAAAAAGAAATAGCCGTTCATATACAGCAGTACTTGGCAAAGGAGCTGAATATTGATGAAAAGTTCGCTTCTGTTTCAATCGAAGAGATTGAAAAGGAAAATCGGATTGCTCATATGGAATACTTGAAAGACAAAAAGATGTTTGCAGAGCCGGGCGTATAAGGAGAGAAGGATGATGAAGTACACAAAATTAGGAAACTCAGACCTCAATATATCCCGTATTTGTATGGGGTGTATGGGCTTTGGAGAAGCAGGAAGCGGCCAGCATAGCTGGACGGTTGATGAAGAACTTTCCCGTGAAATTATCAAAAAAGGCTTAGCGCTTGGTGTTAACTTCTTTGATACGGCAATCGCCTATCAAAGCGGTACAAGCGAGCAGTATCTCGGCAGAGCGATTCGGGATTTTGCAAAGCGTGAGGAAGTTGTAATTGCAACAAAATTCCTGCCCCGCACCAATGATGAAATGGAAGCGGGAATTACAGGGCAGCAGCATATTGAAAAAATGCTTGATAAGAGCCTTAAAAACCTCGGTATGGATTATGTCGATTTATATATTTACCATATGTGGGATTCCGCTACTTCCCATTACGACATTAAAGAGGGCTTAAACAAAGCTGTGAAGTCGGGAAAGGCACGTTATATCGGTATATCTAATTGCTTTGCGTATCAGTTGGTACAGGCAAACGCACTGGCGGAAAAAGAAGGTTTTGCAAAATTTATATCGGTGCAGGGACATTATAATCTGATTTTTCGTGAAGAAGAACGAGAAATGGCGAAACTCTGCCGTGAAGAAAACATTGCCATGACACCGTACAGCGCACTTGCAGGCGGGCGGCTTGCAAAATACCCCGGAGAAACCTCAAAGCGTTTGCAGGAAGACAGTTATGCACGCTTAAAATATGATGCTACTGCCCAGCAGGATGGTGTCATTATTGACCGTGTGGTACAACTTGCACAAAAGCATGGCGTATCAATGGCCGAAATTTCTCTTGCCTGGCTGCTGACAAAGGTTACTGCTCCTGTGGTGGGAGCAACGAAACTCTCTCACATAGAGGGAGCTGCAAATGCGGTAGATTTGTCTTTGAGCGACGATGAAATTACCTATCTGGAAGAACCCTATGTTCCCCATAATTTAGTAGGCGTAATGGCACAGAACATCCCTGCCGCTGCAAAAGAAAAACACGTGTGGTCTATCGGCAGTCAAAAAATCTGAAAGGAGAAACAAAAATGGATTTGCATAGAACGGATCCCGAATTTATGGAGCGTTTTGAACACTTCGCTGAAAGCGAAATACCAAACGATGAAAACGGGAAATTAGATAAAAAAACACGCTATCTGGCGATTTTGGCGGCGCTGATCGGCTGCGGAGGGGTGGAGGCTTATAAAGAAGCGCTCCCTCAAGCGTTAAAAAACGGTATTACCCCCGTAGCCGCAAAGGAGATTGTTTATCAGGCAACCGACTATTTGGGTTACGGCAAAATGCTGCCTTTTTTGAATATCACAAATGAAGTGTTAGAAGAAAAAGGCGTAAAGCTTCATCTTGCCAGTCAGGCAACGACCGACCTTGAAAATCGGCTTGAAAA
>URTC01000221.1 GCA_900550765.1 uncultured Clostridia bacterium
CTGAAGTTCCTTTTAATGTTTATTATCTCTTTAGAGATTGTTCTAATGGAACAACTAAAAGAATTTTTTTAGGATATTATTCTTCTGAAGAGCTTGAAACTTATCCGAATTTTTTCTATCCTTTCCCATCAGGGGAGGTGGTTGATTACCACGATGTATGCCTTGCTAAAAATTTTCTTAGCTCTTATGATTCTTATCGAAAAATTACTGATGCTATTTATAACTGTGGCATTAAAAAACCTGCTTGGAAAGATTTGATGAATTATATTAGAGAGAAAAATACGATTTCTTTTTCTTCGACTAAAGATTTGATTAAGGTAGCACAAAAACCTATTATCAAAGCGCAAGAAAAACCAATTAATATAGAAGAGAAATCGACTAAGATAGAAACGAAAAAGCCAGATAGAAAGAAAATGCTTGAAACCAAATTGCGTCTTATTGATCTGCAAATTGAGCGAGAAGAAATTCTAAAGCTTCTGTCTGGCGTAATCATTGACGGGATAAAGGCTTCTCCCTGCAAAATCAAGCGCTGTGATGCTACGGAACATACGACCTCGCTTTCGGTGATTCTTCATGAGGGACGCAACCGGCAGGTTCGTAAAATGTTTGAAGCTGTTGGTAAAAATGTGCTTCATTTAACCAGAATACGCCACGGTGAGCTTGTGCTTTCTGGGTTAAAGCCGGGGCAGTGGAGGTATTTAAATGCAGAGGAGATTGCTTACCTTGAAAATTTAAAATAAGTGGTAAAAAATTGATAAAAAGTGTTTGCCAAACGAGCCTGTTTTGTGATATTATAAAGTGCGATAATTTTTACAAAGCGAAAGGGTTTGCAATGAGCAGGCATGTTCAAAAATCAGCATTGCACAGTAGTATAGGTATGGCATTGGGAGCCGGCCTTAGTGCAGCATTCCTGTTTTTAAAATACGGCACGGCAAAGGCGTCTTGCAAAAAAGCAACGGCGGGCTGTGCTTTTATTTTTGCCGCGCAGTAAATTTTTCGTGTGTTAGAATAAAGGGGTGATAGAGTATGGTATTTCATTTTCAGGTAATGGCCGAAGCGCTGAGTATAACCGATTCCTTAAAAGTTACGGCAATCGGATTGCTCGTTGTTTTTGCAGTACTGGCTATCCTTATATTTTTTATTGAAGGTATCCACGCCGTATTTAAGGATAGAAAGCCTAAGGCGGAAACAAAAGCGGAGCGCACACCGGTAAAACAACAACCGGAAGAGCGTATTTCCGCAGGTGTTATGGCAGAGGTGCCGCCGGCAGAAGAGGCTGCCGAAGACGGTGAGTTTATTGCTGCGGTTTCGGCTGCGGTTTCTCTGGCAACGGGAAAGCCCAATACTTCATTTGTTATCAAATCCATTAAAAACGGTTAAAACAGGAGGAAACGATGATGCGTAAATTTAATATCAATGTAAACGGAAAAATATATGTAGTGGAAATAGAAGAAACAGGGGAAGCGGCTCCGGTTATTGAGCCTTTTAAGGCAGCAGAAGCGCCTAAGGCAGAAACACCTAAAGCCGCAGAAGCACCGAAGGCAGCAGCCGGCGCGACAACAATCAACGCGCCTATGCCCGGAACGATTCTCGATGTAAAGGTTGCCGTGGGTACGGCGGTAAAAGCCGGGGATGTGATCTGCATTTTAGAGGCGATGAAAATGGAAAATGAAATCGTTGCTCCGCAGGATGGTACAATTACCAGTGTAGTTGCCAAGGGCGCCAGTGTAAATTCGGGCGATCTTTTAGCGGCTATGGAATGAAAATATGCGGGGGTAGTTACATGAATTTTATTGCTCTTGCGGAAGCTCCCAGCATTGATATCAGCCAAACCATTAGGGATTTATGGGCTGAGAGCGGATTATATGATATTTTTCATAATTTTTTAGACAGCGGCTGGCAGACGTTGGCGATGATTTTCATTGCCTGCGTGCTGCTTTATCTGGCAATCGGCAAAAAATTTGAGCCATTACTGCTGCTGCCTATCGCAACAGGCATTCTGTTGGCTAATGTCGGCGGCGGAGAGATTTTTAACAGTCAGTGCTTTGCCGATGGACATGTCAACTGGGAATGCTTTAACGGTACTGGCGCTGTGATCGACGGCGAACTGGTAAAGGCCGGATTGTTTGATTATCTTTATCTTGGTGTAAAGCTGGGAATTTATCCGTGCTTGATTTTTATGGGGGTAGGCGCGATGACGGATTTCAGTCCTTTGATTGCCAACCCCAAAAGCTTGATTCTCGGTGCGGCGGCGCAGCTGGGGATTTTTATAGCGCTGATTATTGCAGGTCTTCTGGACTTTTCGGGCAATGTGGCAGCCAGTATCGGAATTATCGGCGGTGCCGACGGCCCCACGGCAATTTTGGTTACCTCGCTTTTAGCACCGGATAAGCTGGCACCGATTGCGATTGCAGCCTATTCCTACATGGCGCTGGTACCGGTTATTCAGCCGCCCATTATGCGTTTGCTTACGACAAAAAAAGAACGCGAAATTGTTATGGAGCAGCTTCGGCCGGTTTCTAAACGGGAATTAATCATATTCCCTATAGCTACTGCGGCAGTTATTATTTTGATTTTGCCGTCTACTGCACCGCTGATTGGCAGCTTGATGTTCGGTAACTTGCTGCGTGTTTGCGGTGTGACAGAGCGTTTGAATAAAACAGTGCAGAATGAGCTTTGCAATATCGTTACGATCTTTTTAGGCGTTACGGTAGGTGCTACGGCCGTAGGGGAATCGTTCCTGAATTTGGAAACGGTACTTATTATTTGCTTGGGACTTGTTGCGTTTGCAATGGGAACAGCAGGCGGTGTACTGCTGGGCAAGCTGATGTGTTTGCTGACCAAAGGCAAGATCAATCCGCTGATCGGCGCGGCCGGCGTTTCAGCTGTGCCGATGGCAGCGCGTGTTGCACAGAAGGAAGGACAGAAAGCTAACCCCAAAAATTTCCTGCTGATGCATGCTATGGGACCCAATGTGGCCGGCGTTATCGGCTCGGCTGTTGCTGCGGGCGTATTGCTTTCAATTTTCGGTTAATATAGGAGGACGATTATGGGAAAAGTATTGATTACGGATACGATCCTCCGTGACGCGCACCAATCGCAGGCGGCTACCAGGATGCGCCTGGATGAAATGCTTCCGGCATGCGAGGTTCTTGATAGCATCGGCTATTATTCATTAGAAGCATGGGGCGGTGCCACGTTTGATTCGTGCCTGCGCTTTTTGAATGAGGATCCGTGGGATCGGCTGCGTGCTTTGCGTAAGGCACTGCCCAATACGAAGCTTCAAATGCTGCTTCGCGGCCAGAATATTTTAGGTTACCGCCATTATGCGGATGATGTGGTGGATAAGTTTGTACAAAAGAGTATTGAAAACGGGATAGATATCATTCGTATCTTTGATGCGCTGAATGATTTGCGCAATATGGAACAAGCGGCAAAAAGCACTAAGAAATACGGCGGTATCGCTGAACTTGCCATGAGCTATACGATCAGCCCGGTGCATACTACCGACTATTTTGTGGATTTGGCAAAGCAGATGGAACAGATGGGCGCGGATACCATATGTATTAAGGATATGGCCAATCTGCTGCTGCCTTACGATGCATATGACCTTGTGAAAAAGCTGAAAGCCGCCGTAAAAGTGCCGATTCATCTTCATACCCACAATACCAGCGGAACCGGTGATATGACCATTTTAAAGGCTATTGAAGCCGGTGTAGATATCGTGGATACGGCGCTTTCCCCGCTTGCTAACGGCACTAGTCAGCCTGCAA
>URTC01000222.1 GCA_900550765.1 uncultured Clostridia bacterium
AGTAAATAAACGCATGGTAGAAAGTTTAATAAAAGCCGGTGCGTTTGATTTTACGGGGTTTAGCCGCAAAAGTCTGTTAAACGGCTACGAAGCTGTGCTTGACGGTGCGGCAAACCGCAGTAAAAACAGTTTGGCGGGCCAATTTTCTCTATTTGATAATATGGCTGTCAGCCAGGAAGTACAGCTGCAGACGATCCATGAAATCGGCGAATATCCCCAGTTACAGCTTCTGATGCTGGAAAAGGAAATGCTCGGTGTATATTTAAGCGGTCATCCTTTGGAGCGATATCGCCGGGCTATAAAGAAGTTAGGCTTTGATCTTTCACGAATTACAGTAGAAACGGATGAAAGCGGAGAAAGTATCTTGAATGAAGAGGTGCTTGCTTTAGATAATAAAGATATTCAGTTTATCGGCATTATAACCTCTGTGCGGAAAAAAGCAACAAAAAGCGGTACAATGATGGCCTTTTTAACGGTTGAAGATCTCTATTCCAGTGTTACGGCACTGGTATTTCCCGCGGCACTTACCAAATTCAGCGCGGATATTTATGAAGATGCGATTGTTCTGGTAACCGGAAAATTAAGTATACGCGATGAAGAACAACCGACAGTGTTAGTCAATACGATTGCCTCCGTCAGTGAGGATGCAGAGGAAGAGCAATGCTCTGTATTTTTGCGGATCACAGAGGAAAATAGGGAACAGCTGGTTGCTTTCAAAGAAATATTAAAAGATATAAAAGGAAATGCCGCCGTTATTCTGTATTATGAAAAAGAACGGCTGAAACAGGAGCTTACCAGTAAAATAGCCTATACGGAAGAGATTATTGAAAAATTAAAAGGTATATTCGGCGCCGAGAATGTAAAATTAGTAAAAAAATAGTTTAAATGGCTGGTCAAAAAAACTTAAAAATGATATAATAAGCTGATTTATATTGTGACATTGGATTATTAAGGAGATCTGTACAATGGAAAAAAAGAGAATTGCAGTACTCACCAGCGGCGGTGATGCGCCGGGTATGAATGCCTGTATCCGCTCAATTGTCCGTAACGGGATTTATAACGGCTTTGAAATGATAGGCGTTATCAAGGGATATAACGGCCTTATCACCAATGAGATGATTCCAATGGATAACCGTTCGGTCGGAAATATTATTAATCGCGGCGGGACAATTCTGCGTACAGCGCGGTGCCTGGAGTTTAAAACCGAAGAAGGCATGAATACCGCTATGGAAAATATTAAAAAAAATAATATTTGCGGCGTAGTGGTCATCGGCGGTGATGGATCTTTCCGCGGCTGCCGTGATTTGACGCAGAGAGGAGTGCCGGCAATCGGTATTCCTGGTACAATTGATAATGATCTTGCTTATACCGATTTCACTCTTGGCTTTGATACGGCTATTAATACCGTGCTTGAAGCAATAGCTAAAATCCGTGATACCATGGCCAGCCACGACCGCGTCAGCATTATTGAGGTAATGGGAAACAAATGCGGCGATATCGCATTATATGCAGGACTTTGCGGCGGTGCGGAATATATTATTGTGCCTGAGTTGGAATGGAGTTTTGAAGCGCTGTGCGATAAGCTGGAAAGCAGTAAAAAAAGCGGAAAAACTTCCAGCATTGTTGTGGTTGCCGAAGGTGCCGCTAAAGGGAACACTCTTGCGGCGGAAATCAAAAAACGTACAACTATGGATACCCGTACTACGGTTCTGGGATATATTCAGCGCGGCGGTTCACCAAGCGCCAGCGATGTTCTTCTTGCCAGCCGTTTTGGCGCTCATGCAATCGGCTTGATTTCCAAAGGAATCGGCGGCAGAGTTGTAGGCATTAAAAATAATAAAATTTTTGATATGGATATCTTAGAGGCCTGTTCCATGAAAAAAGAAATTGATAAAGAACTATTTTCAATTGCAGAAATACTTTCGAAATAAGAGGTGCTTATGAAGCTAATTATAGATGCTATGGGCGGCGATCACGCGCCGGAGGAGATTATCAAAGGAACCGTAGAAATGCTTAACCGCAGAGATGATTTTTCTGTGATCTTCACCGGACCGGAGACAGAAATCCGCACAGAGCTTGAAAAATACCCGTATCCCCATGAAAAGATTGAGATTGTGGATGCACCGGAATTGATTTCAATGGACGAACACCCGGTAGAGGCTATCCGCAAAAAGAAAAACTCTTCTATGGTTGTGGGACAGCTGCTTTTAAAAGAAAAGAGAGGCGATGCCTTTATCACCTGCGGCTCTACCGGTGCCTGCTTGGCCTGCGCACAGCTGCGAGTGGGCCGCATTAAGGGAATTCTCCGCCCTGCCCTTGCACCGGTGCTGCCAAATAAAAACAAAGGGACACTTTTGATTGACTGCGGCGCCAATATGGATTGCAAACCGATCAACCTTGCGCAATTTGCCGTTATGGGCAGTATTTATATGGAAAAGGTTGTAGGCGTACAGAATCCGCGCGTGGGTCTTGCCAGCGTAGGTGTAGAGGATGGCAAAGGCAACGAGCTTTCCAAAGCAGCGTTTGCATTAATTAAAGAACAGGGCATTGTGAATTTTATCGGAAATGCAGAAGGCCGTGATATTGTAGATCGTGTGGATGTAATGGTAACCGATGGCTTTGCAGGCAACTTAATGCTGAAATCCATTGAGGGGCTCGGTGAATACATATTTGATAAAATGAAGGCCGGGTTTACCTCATCCCTTCGCTGTATGCTCGGTGCGCAGCTGCTGAAGCCGGCGCTGAATGAACTGAAAAAATTGATGGCGTCGTTATTAAAGGACATGGGTCATCAAAAGCCTAAACAATGTGTGCAACGATAACCCAGGCTATTACTATGGTTCAAACGGATATTGTGGGAATTATTAAAGAAAATATTCCTGCAATGACCGTTGAAGAATAAATGTTTTTATATTTTTTAGGAGGAAATCATGTTTGAAGAAATTAAGAACCAAATCGCTGAGCTTTTAAATGTAGAACCCGAGAAAATTACAGCGGAAAGTAACCTGATTACAGATTTAAAAGCGGACTCCATGGACATTGCAACATTGCTGCTTGAGGTAGAGGAAAAATACGGAACGGAAATTTCCGAGGATGATATGGATTCGCTGCAAACAGTGGGTGATATTGTAAAATATTTAGAAACAAAAAAATAAAAAGCCAAATTTTATGGCGGAGAAAGTGAGCACAGGACTTTTTCAAAGCATTGTAAAAGTTCTGTGCCTGTGCTGTTTTATATGGATAATCATTTATTAGAACAAAAAATCAATTATACTTTTAAAGAGAAATCACTGCTTGAGCTTGCGCTTACGCATTGTTCCTTTTCAGCAGAGCATGGCATGCAAAACAATCAGCGGCTCGAGTTTTTAGGTGATGCCGTCTTGGAAGCAGTAATCAGCGCGCATATTTATCATCGCTATCCTTCCTTTGATGAGGGAAAGCTAACGCGGCTGCGGGTATCTATTGTATCGGAGGAGCCTCTTGCCATTGCAGCGGAGGAGCTGGAGCTTAATCATTTTATTTTGCTGGGGGTCGGGGAAAAAGCCAACGGCGGCGCCAATAAACCGGGCGTGCTTTCCGATACACTGGAAGCGCTGTTTGCCGCCGTCTATCTTGACGGCGGGTATTCCGCAGCTGAAGATGTAATACTGCGCGTACTGAAAGACGTAATCGCCGACGCCAATAAAAGACCGTTGGATTATAAAACTACTTTACAGGAAACCTTGGCGAAGGACGGGCCTGTAACGAATG
>URTC01000223.1 GCA_900550765.1 uncultured Clostridia bacterium
TTAAAAGAGTGTGCTACAATGAAAGAAAGAACAAAAAAGGAATGAGCCAACGGGATATTGTCGAAACGATAGAGGATATCTATGGCTTTGAAATCTCTCACGAAACGATATCACAAATTACGGATTGCGTTTTAGATGAGCTGGGTGACTGGCAGAACAGACCTCTGAAAAGGATTTACACGTTTTTATTCGTTGACTGTATGTATGTCACAATCAGAAAAGAGTATGAAAGCAAGAATTACGCAGTATATACGATATTAGGCTATGATACAGACGGAGAAAAGGACATTTTAGGCTTATGGCTTAATGAAAGCGAAAGTAAACATACGTGGATGCAGATATTTGACGAACTGAAAACAAGAGGCGTAGAAGATGTGCTGTTTATCAGTATGGATGGTGTATCAGGACTTGAGGAAGGTGCAAAAGCAATTTTCAAGGATGTAGAGCAGCTTTTCGCTTACGGCAGTGCAGTAAGAAAAGTTATGTACACCACCAATGCTGTTGAAAGCATCAATTTACCCTTTTTGCTGAAATAGCCATGTTTTGATAAAAAATACAGAACTAGAACTTGAAAAGCAAAAATTACATATTAATGAAGAATATTACATAGAACTAGAAAAACAATATGACTCTTCAAACATTCTAATACATGATATAAAAAAGTGTCTTGGAAATATTAAAGGTTTATTGTTACAAAATGATAACAGCAAAGCAATTGAATACATCGATTCAATATATGATGGATATGATATAAAACAAATAAAGAAATATAGTAACAATAAATTAATAAACGTTATTGTAAGCAGATATGCACAATTATGTTACAATAACAATATAGAATTCAGTGCTGATATAAGAGATGTAAATTTTTCATTTATAAAGGATAGCGAAATCACAGCTCTTTTTGATAATTTATTTGAAAATGCTTTTGAAGCGACAAAAAAATGTCCAAATAAATTTATTAATATAGAAGTCGATTATAGAAATGAAAATTACATTTTCATAAAAATGCTTAATTCAATCAATAACAAGCCTTTGTTTCAAAACGGGGTGCCAATAACAACGAAAAAGGATAAAAAAGGTCATGGAATTGGTATAAAAAGTATATTGAAAATTGTAAAAAAGTATCACGGTAATTTAGATTACACTTATATTGAAAATGAAAATATATTTGTTACTACCATTTTACTAAAATCAACTTAAATATCGCAAGAAAAACCATACATATATGATTTCTCTTAGTTTTTCGATGGCTACCTTTGCATTTTTGATGGATAAACAATATAAAAGGGCAAACTTAAAAGAGAGGGCTTAAAGTTTTATTACTTTAAGCCCTCATTATTTTTTGAAATGTCTCTCAAATTTTTTGCTCATTTCAATTCGTGTTACGATTTTGATTTGAGCGATGTCTCTCAAAAGTCTCAGTCATAAATGCCCTAAATCGCAATAAAATGACTTTGGAATTTTGAAATTTGCTGTCTCTTAGAATCTCTCAAAAACTCTCACAAGATTTTGAGGCAAAGAAAAAATGCCCGAATACCGCCGTAAAAAGCAGTATTCGGGCATAAAAAAGCCTCGGAACACGAATGTTCCGAGGTATTGGCAGATTATATCAACCTGTCAAGTCACGGTCGTATTTGCTTTGCAAATCTCCACCTTAAAGACTTGACAGAACGATGTTACTCGCTTTGCTCGTAATAAGTATTCTTTGAATCCTTAATTTCTTTTTGTAAAAGAAAAACGAGATACTCGCTTGAGTATCTCGTTCCTCTTTGGCAGAGGTATAAGGATTCGAACCTTAAATGACGGAGTCAGAGTCCGGAGTGTTACCGTTACACTATACCTCTATATATTTCAGTTGGCAAAGCAGTTTCGCATTGCTGAATAATATTAGCATATTCGGAAGAGGTTGTCAAGAAAAAATGAGAATTTCTCAGCAAAAAATTCGGATCATCGCAGCGGCGGCGATCCGCTGCGTTTGTAAATGGCAAATTCCTTGCGCATGGATGCGGCTTTTGGCGCAGCGTCTTGCATAACCGCCGGATTTTCGCTATACTGAAACAGGAAATACCGGCGGGCAGTGGAATCTTTATTTTTGCAGCGCGGCCAGCTCTTTTTTCATAGCAGAGAGGAGCACCTTGTTGTCTTTGCCGTTTGAGGTGATGACCACATCGCAGGTATAGCCTGCGGCGCGTATATAAAACTCCTGCTGAAAGCGGCCGGTGCGCAGCTGGAGAGCGCCGGTGCGCTGGGCGCAAATGTCCGTGTACTTCATGGCCAGACTGGTCTTTATGTCCGAGCGGGTGTATTCGCCGCCGCGGATGGTGGGTTTGGCGTCGAAAAACGCCGTAGCATTCTGCTGCTCCTCGGAGGTCAGGCGCAGGGTGTACTGCACGGTGCCGGTGTCGTATTCATCTGTGCGGGTGTAGTTGCCGTCCGCCTTTTGCAGGCTTTCCTCTACCAAGGCGCTGTCCACCGTGGACGGAAAGTTGGAGGCGATCATCACCTGGGCAGGAGGAAAGTTGTTGTCTGCCGTGTAGTAAACGGCAAAGTATGCCACGCTGCCGGCCAAGAGCAGCAGCGGGATTAGCAGAAAAATGCGCTTGCCAAGCTTTAAGAACCAAACGGTCAGCCCAATGGCTGCCAGAACAAGAATCGCAAAAACCACAAAAAATACATTCCAAATCATAAACAGACCTCGTTTGCAAGAGTAACTCTATTATATCTTGCTTTGTCTTGTAGGTCAACAGTAAGTTGGAGGATCGGACATGAATGTGCAGGTCAACGGCGTGATATTATACTATGATAAGCAGGGCAGCGGGCCGCCGCTGGTGCTGCTCCACGGCAATGGGGAGGATGGACGCATTTTTGACCGTACCGCAGAAGTATTGGCCCCTCATTACACCGTCTACACCATTGACAGCCGCTGCCACGGCAAAAGCAGCCGCGATGTGCCCTTAAGTTATGATTTAATGGCGGCAGACGTGCTGGCATTTTCAAAAGCATTACAGTTGGAAAAACCGGTGATCTGCGGTTTTTCGGATGGGGGAATCGTGGCGCTGCTGGCAGCAATCCGGGCGCCGGAATTGCCCGGTGCGCTGATCGCCTGTGGCGCCAATACCACCCCGGCAGGGCTGAAGTGGCCGGTGCGCCTGGGTATGGCGCTTCGTTACCTGGTGTGCCGGGAACCGCGGACCAAAATGATGCTCTGTCAGCCCCAGATCTCCCCGGCTATGTTAGGGCGTATTCAGGTGCCTACACTGGTGTTGTGCGGCGCCCACGATATGATCCGCTCGGCAGACAGCCGCGCTATTGCCGCCGCCATTCCCGGCGCCCGGTTGCAAGAATTGCCCCATGAGGGCCACGGTACTTATATCGTCCACAGTCCTAAACTGGCCCACCTGGTGCTGGCATTTCTGCGATCCCTGTGAAGTGCCCCCCTGCCTGCGACGGGAATGGATAAGGATTGCAATTGATTTTAGGCGTAAAACAGCAGCCATCGGCTTTTGGTCGATGGCTGCTGCTTTTTAATATTATTGATTTTGCTTTTTGGCTTTATGCTTTTTAATGACTTTTACCAGTACAATGATAATCGCGGTCAGCGCCGCCAGGCCGGCAATGCCGCCGCACAGTGCGGGAATAAAAACACTCTTATATTCATAATAGCCATGCTCTCGGATATAGGGGTTCTTCACTGTATAATCCATCAGCTTGTCGGCGGGGATCACCTGGGTTTGGAAC
>URTC01000224.1 GCA_900550765.1 uncultured Clostridia bacterium
AGATTCTTTTTTTCACTGGCCAAATGTGCCTTTCGCGGCTGACTCATGGCACTGTCGCTCTCATACCAGAGATAGGCAAAATAGTTCAGCCCCGCATCGGCCGCATATTGAGCTTCCTGTTCCCAAAGCGCTGTGGTATATTCAGGAAAAGAAATCCGGCCCTGTGCATCCACCTGAGAAAAGAACGGAGCTGTCCAGTGATATTGAGCCGGCGAAAGACAACGCGCTACCTGAGAAGCCGGATCTGTGCCGTCATAGGTAGATTGAGTATAAGCATCCCAGCGGATCGTGCCGATCTGCAGGGCAGCGGGCCGCGCCGCTTCTTTTTCGGGAACTGCCGTTGAAAGAGGCGCCACCGGCTCCGGTGTAATAACCGGATCCAGCTTTACCATAGAAAAATTATCCACATAAAAATCGTGAAAAATTTCATTTCCCATAATCAGATACAGATAGGAATTTAAAAAATTATCACTTACATCGGGGAAATTCCAAGTATACGTAATTTTTGTCCAGGTATTTGCGTTAATAGAAGCGCCTCCAACATGATAATCTCCTTTTTCTTCAGCGGGACGTTCCTTATATTTGGTATAAATTACAAGGTTCAGGCTTTCTGCGGCAGCAGAGGCATCGGCCAGCTTTGCCCAGCAAGAAAACTGATATCTTCCGGGACCGTATTCATAAACAATCTCGTGGATGTTGTTATAGATAATACTCGAAAAATTTTTTGTTCTGTCGGTAATCAGCAGCCCTATACCGTCATCATCCTGCGCGCCCTCCTCGGCTTCCATCACGGAAGAACTTCCGTAGCTCTTCCACGGATCGCCAAAGCCGTCGGCAAAGCTTGGATTTTCCAGCAGATTTTCCGTTGCTGCACCGGCAGCGGAAACATCTCCGCCGGAATTTTGCCCCTGGCCGGCATCTCCGCCGGGATTCTGCGTATTGTCTTGAAGCTCTTCTCCGGTAATCGTGACGTTATCGATGTAATATACATCCGCATAAGCAGCCAAATTATCCAAACAAAGCGTCCAGGTTCCAGTATTTTTCAAATCGGCGTCGGTTACGGTAAATTCCCCCTCTAAACGGGTCCATTCCTCCGGCACCGTCTTCACTGTACCGATGCGCGGATAGGTATTTCCTGCCGCCGCAGCGATAGAAAGCGATTGGTCCTGGGTCCGTACTGTAAGATACGGATTCTGTTGAGTCTGCGTGTAAATATCCATGCTTATTTTGATTTTTGAAGCCTTTTTAGCGTTGGCCTGAACGATACCGCGAATATCCAGCGCCGCCGACGCCCACGATTTTCCCTCCGCACCGGAAAATTTAAGCACTTTTCCGCTGCCGGAAGGATTATCCGTTACCTCTGCTGTTCCCGCACCGAAGGCCTTCCAGGCCGTACTTCCGCTTTCAAAATCAGAATCGCCCGCACGCAGCCAATTATTGCTTTGAGCAAAAGAAACGGTCCAAAACAATCCCGCCAGCAGGGACGCCGCGACCAGTGTAGTGACAAACCGCAATCGTTTTTTCATTTTCCTTCTCCTTTTTATTCCAATAAAAATTTTTGACCTGCCAAAACATTTCGGTTTCAATAACTTTGCCTGCCGCCGGCGAACAAAAGAAATTGTTTTTTTATTATACTGTTTTTTAAAAAGAGGATAAAGGCTAAAAATAAACCTGTTTTTGTCTAAAATAAACCCGCTGCAAAAACGCAATAGTTGTTAATAAAATAAATTTTTTATAAAATAACGGCAGTATAGGGGAAATTTGAAACCTTTATATTTTTATCATAATTGATTTTTAGCTTTATTGAAATAGATTTTCTTATCATAAAACATGGACTTTTCATTCTTATCAAAATATGATACACTGTTCCTACAATCTCTGATAAAAAAGAAAGGAGCCGCATTTGAAAGAAGATATTGCACTTTTGCACAAGGCCGTACCGCTGCTTATCTGCTGGTACAAAAAAAACAAAAGAGCTCTGCCCTGGCGGCAGGATAATGAGCCGTATCACATTTGGCTTTCGGAGATCATGCTTCAGCAGACGCGTATTGAGGCAGTTATTCCATATTATCAGCGTTTCTTAGATGCATTTCCTACGGTAGACGCACTTGCTGCCGCGGAAGAAGACCGGCTGATGAAGCTTTGGCAAGGACTCGGCTATTACAGCCGAGCGCGAAATTTGAAAAAAGCGGCGCAGCAAATCGCCGCGCTTTATAACGGCCACTTTCCGCAACATGCAGAGGAACTGCGCCGCTTGCCGGGAATCGGCGATTATACCGCCGGTGCCATCGCATCAATCGCCTTCGGGCAGCCTGCTCCCGCCGTTGACGGCAATGTAATCCGTGTACTGGCCCGCCTGAATGCATATAAAGACACGCCGCAAAAAGCCAAACCCGTCTTTACACGAATGCTGCAGCGCGTCTATCCCTCAGGGGAAGATGCCGCGGCGCTCACCCAAGGGCTGATGGAATTAGGCGAAGTCCTTTGCCTGCCAAACGGAACCCCAAAATGCGGGGAATGCCCGCTGAAGCAGCTCTGTCTGGCGCAAAAAAACAACACTGCCGCGCAGTATCCGGTAAAAGCCGAAAAAAAGAAAAGACATGCGGAAGACCGTACCATACTGCTGCTTTCCTGCGGAAAGAACTACGCCTTATGCCGCCGTCCGGAAAAGGGTCTGCTTGCCGGCCTTTGGGAATTTCCCAATTTCCCCGGAAAGCTCACGGCAGCGCAGGTCACTGCTCTCTTGCAGACCAAGGGAATTTCCGCAGCCGCCTGTACTCCCTGCGGTGATGCACGGCATATTTTTACGCACACAGAATGGCAGATGCACGGATATACCGTTTGCTGCCCAGAGGAAGCCGACGGCTTTGTGTGGAAAAATGCGGATGAGATCCGGCGGGAATATGCCGTTCCTTCTGCGTTCCGTTTTTACCTGCAGCTTTTATCCTCCTCCCCGCCGCCGTCTGCAGACAAACACTAATTCCCCGTTTTCTCCCGGCTGTCCTGTGATTTTTCGTATACAACGGCTACCCGGAAACAAGCCGCCGGTGATAACCGGCTGAGGCGTAGTTTTGCATTCTTTCCCTGCGGCTTTTTACTCCGTAAAAGCCGCCTCCCGATCCAAGAGGAGGCTCGCCATATTTTTTCTTTCTTCCTTTGTATTTCTTTTTATCGCTAAAGCCCGCTTCCTCCGCGCGGCTGTCTCCCGGTTTTCCATCCATAAAAAAGCCGCCGAAAGGAAATTCCTTTCGGCGGCTTCTGCTTCAGCGCATACATTTGGGTTTACCCAAGATCTCGCTCCACAAAATCCCTTTGATCAGTTCCTGCTTATCCACATCGATCAGCTCATTCTGTTCCTGGCTATAGGCCGGATCTTCATGATGCACCACCGCGCAATGGTTTGGATTCGGCTCTATACATTCCCCCTCAGTACTGGGCTTCCCCTCCGGGCTGAGTGCCTCCCGTGCAGCCTGACGCTTTAAAAAACGTTCATATTCCTCCTGCATCGGCGTTTTAGCCATTCCCTGCGCTGGCTGTGTCGCCGCACCGGTATTCGGCCGAGGAGGTCTTCCTGTCTGCGGCGGATTAGGACGGACATTGGGCTGCCCGTTCCCCGGAATATTTCCGGGACCCTGCTGCGGGGATACCGGCCGGGATCCAGGCTGCCGGGGATTGTTCGGCGTTTTATTTTTATTTACTGCAGCTACAATGGCCACAATAATAAA
>URTC01000225.1 GCA_900550765.1 uncultured Clostridia bacterium
ACAGTCTCCCTCGCAGCAAATCGGATAGATGGCCTGTGCACTGTAGCTGTCTTCGTCTCCGCTTATCAGCGGAATTGTCTTTTTATCTAATCCGGCCTGGATGCTGTTTTCGCGATTGATGATCATTTCTTCGAGCTGCCTACTTATTGTTTTTCCAAGGAGTTCTCTTTTTCCGCCGCCTGCCACCGCAATGATCTGATCGCGGTCAGACACTGCTACCTTTTGATTCATGGTCTGCGCAACAGACTCCGCATATTGTTTTGCAAAGCTGCCTAACTCCATCATTGGAGAATATTTTTTTAGAATAATCTGCCCTTCCCTGTCTGTAAAAATTTCAAGCGGTGTGCCTTCTGCAAGACGCATAGTTCTTCTGATTTCCTTTGGGATCACTAGTCGTCCAAGTTCATCCACACGGCGCACAATTCCTGTTGCTTTCATATATAAATCTCCTTTATTACGTTCTCTTAAACTTAGTATCACACTTTTGGAGATTTTTATGAGTATATTTTCAAATTTTTAGAAAATAAATTCTCAGATTTTTATAATTATAAAAATATATGTTTTTAAACAGTCTTACAAAGTGATACTGCGCTTTCTTTTTATTTCCGAAGGAGAACAACCAATATATTTTTGGAAGCTCTTCCAAAATCCGCTATACGTAGAAAAACCGCACGCTGCACCGATCTCCTCCATAGACAAGTTGGAATTTTGAATAAGCTCTGTTGCTATTTTGGCACGGTAACGATTCAGCAAAGATAAGAATGTTTCGTTCATCTGGGTTTTAATAATTCTTTCTGTTTGCCGCTTCGATAAGCCGACATGATCCGCAAGCGTTTCTAAAGTAATATCCGCGTAATGACTCTGAATAAAAGCTAAAATATCTACCATAACATTTCCATGCTCTCCCAGGGGCTTTCTGCTGCTGGCTGTCTGCTGAAGCCCTTCTGTCATATTCAAAAACACAATGGTTAAAATAGCATTCAGTTTTAGGATGCTGCTTTCTGAAACGTTATCGCCCCACTGAGATATTATTTGTAAAAGCGTTGGGAATTCCTCCATATTATACGGAATACTGAGCGCCTTTTCTTTGAAATCATATACTTTTGTAAAATAATCAAAAAAATGATCATTGCTTCTTCCGGCAATGATCCGGAACTGAAAGCTAAGTTTGATTCCGTTTTTTGCGGGCGTTATTTTATGATATATCTTTGGTGCAATAATCACCAGTGTATCCTCTGAAAATTCGCTTACCGTATCCTCCATAAAAAAATGATATGTTCCCGCCCGTATATAGTGGACTTCAAAAGAGGAATGGCAATGCAGAGCAGCAGGAGTATTTTTTTCACTTCTGAAAAAGCCTCCCTGCATGGTAATCTCCAATTTAGCGTCGCCTATGGAAAGATTGGTACAAAAACAGTTCATATCGATCCTTTCTAAAAAAGACATCTATTTCGTAAAATGTCACAAAAGAATATGGACGTTCTGTAAAAAAGCATTATAATATATCTAAATTATACGGTTCCCTCTATAAAAAGTCAAGAAGGAGAGATCACTATGAAAATTAAGATTTTGTCCGACGTTTGTACTATTTGTGAGAATAAAAACAGCCTGCACAACTATTTTGCCTGGCCTTCCATTGCCAGACTCCCTGATGGAGCTTTGGCTATGGTCTGCTCGGGATTTCGGCTTGCCCATCTGTGTCCTTTTGGCAAAACTGTCATTTGCTACAGCCGTGATGAAGGCAGAACATGGACCCGGCCCGCTCCGATTATTGATACCCCTTTAGATGATCGGGATGCCGGAATCGCCGTAAACGCGGATAGATCGGTCGTTATCCTGACCAGTTTTAATAACTCCATAAAAGCGCAGCACGAATACTCTTCTTTGGCCAACCGACCCGAAAGTCAAAATAAATATGTGGATGCTTATCTGAATTGCCTTGACAGCCGCAAGATCGAGAGTGAATTTTTAGGTTCCACTTTTGTGCTCAGCAATGACGGGGGGTATACCTTCGGGGATATCATGAAGGCTCCTATTTCCTGTCCGCACGGGCCGGCCGTTCTGCCGGACGGAAGTTTTTTCTATGTGGGAAGATGCTTTACGGATGATGAAGCTTCCAGTCACATTCAATGCTTTAAAATCAGTAAAACCGGGCAAATGCAATTTGTTTCAACTATTGAAAATCCCTCTGACTTTGAAGGAGTTGTTTCCTGTGAGCTAACGGCAATCTGCCTGCCTGCCGGAAAGATCGTTGTGCATATCCGCGTACAGCGCAGTGCCAGTGCCGGCAGACCGGGTATTTTTACCTTATATCAAAGCGAATCGGAAGACGGCGGCAATACCTTTACAAAACCGCACCGGATCATCGGAGAACGGTCCGGAGCACCGGCCCATCTGCTTTTGCATTCTTCCGGGGTCCTGCTCTCCGTATATGGGCATCGAGAAACCCCTTTTGGTATCCGCGTAATAGCAAGCCGGGACTACGGAAAAAGCTGGAGCGCAGAATGCGTTCTTTTTGACCAGGGAATAAATGCGGATATCGGCTATCCCTGTTCAGTAGAAAGAACCGACGTCAGTATTCTTACAGTTTTTTATACACACGATACTGAAAATTCCCCGGCCGTGATAAAACAGTTGATATGGAGGCTAGAGGAATGAATAAAACAAAGTTTAACGGGATTTTTCCCGCTGTTGTTACGCCTCTTACAGACAAAGAAGAGCTCAACGATGCCGTTTTGAGAAAGCTGATCGCTTTTCAAATTGCACAGGGAGCGGATGGCTTCTATATCGGCGGTGCTACCGGAGAGGGACTGCGCCTTGAGGCGGCTGTTCGTGAAAGACTTTGTGAGACAGCCATCGAAGCTATCGGGCCGGAGTGGCAAAAGATCGTTCATATCAGTGACATGAATATAAAAACGACAGAAAGATTGGCCAAGCAAGCGGAAGCTGCCGGTGCGGACGCTATTTCTGCCGTTCCACCTTTATATTTTTCATATAATGAAAACGATATTTATAATTACTATAAAAAAATTGCTTCTTTTGTCCATATTCCGCTCATGCTCTATTACACACCAGCTGCTCATACAAAATTAAGCGTTAATTTATTGAAAAAGCTGTTTGAAATCGATAATATTACAGCCATAAAGTGGACCAGCAGCAACTTTTTTGACTTAATGCTGCTCAAAGATGTGACGCACGGTGAATGCAGTATTATGAACGGATTGGATGAAATGCTGATCTGCGGCCTTGCCGCAGGTGCAGACGGCGGCATCGGAACAAGCTACAATATTTTGCTGCCGTATTTTAAAAAGATCTTACACGCCTTTCGATGCGCAGATATTCAAGAAGCCCGCCGGCTGCAAACGGACTGCAGCAGAATCATTCATATTCTGATTGAATATAACGTAATCGCTGCTACCAAAGCTGTATTAACTTATATGGGTTTTGCCGTCGGCCACCCTGCTTTTCCGCAGGAAGTATTTTCTCCTGAAAAAGAAAAAGAATAGCTCGAACGATTGTTTGCTGCAGGGTTTCCTCTACCGGCAGACTAAAGCTTTTCTCTTTAAAAGAAAAAGCGGCAGATTGGAAATATCCCCGCTTGTGCAGACAGCATAAAAAAGCCCAGTGTAGGAATATGGCAGTTTTTAACTGGATATGCTCTCTGCTGTCAAGCTGTATGGAAAATGGTTTGT
>URTC01000226.1 GCA_900550765.1 uncultured Clostridia bacterium
GTCCGGAAGGATTTTCCGGTTCAATTGATCTGTGAGGGGGCAGCAGTGCTGCCGGAGCATTATGAGGTAAAGGATTCCGATCGCTTTGAAAATCCGGAAGAAGAGGAATTCAGTTTTGCACTGGAGGAACTTCCTGTACTTTACCGTATGCATGAGGCTCATATGCGCATCCTGCGTGAAAATCCCTGCGATCAGAAAATCCTCCATACCTATTCTTTTGGCTTAAAAGAGAATGAGTACCAGGGCTTTCGCTTCCAAAGAGAAAATACCGGTTTTGTAGCATGTGATTTTGAATGTGAGGAGGAGGCTGCGGTATATCTGATCTTTGATGAGCTTCTTGTAGAGGGAAAGATCGATCCTGCCAGACATAATCCCAGTACCTGCAATTTGATTCCTGTTTATTTAAAAAAGGGAAAGCATCATTTTATAGCCATTGAGCCGATGTCGATGCAGTATATCAAGGTGCAGTGTGTAAAGGGCAGTGTGAAGGTAAGCGGTCTTTCTTTGATGGAGTACGTGAATCCTGAGGCAGAAAAGGCTTCGTTTGAGAGCAGTGATGAGGCGATTAACCGTATTTATGCTGCAGCGGTAAATACCTTTGCGCAAAATTCTGTAGACATATTTATGGACTGTCCTTCCCGTGAACGGGCCGGGTGGCTTTGCGACAGCTTTTTTACCGGAAGAGTAGAGAAGGACCTTACCGGAGATTCCAAGGTGGAAAAGGGTTTTTTGGAAAACTTCTTTATTGCAACGGAATTTCCGCGTATTCCGGCGGGAATGCTGCCGATGTGCTATCCTTCTGATGAACTGACCGCACAGTTTATTCCCAATTGGGCGATGTTCTTAGTAATAGAATTGGAGGAATATATCCAGCGTACCGGCGATACGGAGATGGCAGAGGCTGCCAAGTATCGGCTGTATAAGCTTGAAAAATATTGTTGTATGTTTATAAATGCCGACGGTCTTTTGGAAAAGCTGGAGGGCTGGGTGTTTGTGGAATGGTCACAGGCCAACAAATGGGTGCAGGACGTAAATTTCCCCTCCAATATGATGTATTACGCAATGCTGAAGGCAATGGCACGAATGTATGGGGATGCGGCACTGGAGGATAAGGCGGAAAATATTAAAAATACCATTATTCGCCTTTCCTTTAACGGAAAATTTTTCAGGGATCATATGGTATATGCGGACGGCCGGCTTACCGTGCCGGAGGATATCACCGAGGTCTGCCAGTATTATGCTTTTTTTACCGGCGTTGCGGATAAGGATCATTTCAGTGAGCTGCTGCAGATCATCGCGGATGACTTCGGTGCCGGGCATAAGTGCATGAAAACACAGCCCGGAGTATACCCGGCCAATGCGTTTATCGGAAATTATTTGCGTATGGAGGTGCTTTCACAAAACGGCTATCGCGGCAGAATTATAGATGAGATTAAGGATTATTTTGATTATATGGCACTGCTGACCGGTACTCTTTGGGAGAATGATAATCCGCATGCAAGCTGCAATCATGGTTTTGCTTCACATGTTGTGCGTCTGATCTTTCGTGATTGCTTGGGGATTGACTGCATTGATGAAATTCATAAAACGGTATATTTAAATAATGATTTTAAAGCGCCGGAGAATGTGAAAGCTGTGTTGCCCATGAGAAACGGAAGCATTAAAGTGACGGTTTCTTCGGGTGCGCGTAAGGTAGAAATAACAGGAGATTATCAATTGGGAAAATGAGCAATGCAATACATAAGAAGGATTACTACTTAAGAGCTTCTGATTTTGATACTGCCAGAAAACTGCAGCCTGCCGCTGTACTGGATTTATTTCAGGATGCTGCAGGGGAACATGCGCAAAAGCTGAAGGTGGATTATGATCGAATGATTTTGCGCAATATGATGTGGGTAGTTGTCAGAGTAAAATATCGGATATTGCAAAACCCGCGGATGTATCAAAAGGTGAAGGTCGTTACTTGGCCTCATGAGAGCAAACGGCTTGACTTTCAAAGGGATTATTTGATTCAAAATGAAAAGGAAGAGCCAATTGTAAAGGGAACCTCTCAGTGGGCATTGATGGACAGCAGGACGCGGAAGCTTGTTCTGGCCCGGGATATTTATGAGGAAATTGATGCGTTTTGCCGGGAAAATACTTTTGAAGAGAAATTTTTAAAGGTTCCGGATTTTGAGGAAACGGGCGAGGGGTATCCGGTAATAAGCGGTTATACCGATCTGGATATTAACGGTCATGTGAATAATATCAAATACGCCAACTATGCCTTAAACGCTGTGGATCTTGGACCGGGAGAGGAAATCGAGGAATTTCAGATTGACTATCATAAAGAAGTGCGCTGTCATACCGCGCTTACTGTTTTTGTGCAGCGCGAAGGCAAAGAGATTTTAGTAAAAGGAAAAAACACGGAAGGAGACAATATGTTTTCCTGCCGTATTGACTTGAAATAATATATTGCAAAGCAGAGTTTATCATTTTTAAAGCTTCCGTTTTTTGTGCGGAAGCTTTCGTTATAAAACGGAATGCGCGGATCACAGCTTTAATTTCAGCAGTCCGCTGTATCCGCCCGGCAGCCATATCTCGTTTTGAAAATATACCGGCTTTCCGGGGGAAGCGCTGGTAGATAGAGAACATATGGCCTTGGGAGATTTTACAGCGGAGATATCCGTTACGGTAACCGTGCCTTTTGCGCGTTCCGCTGATACCAAAAGAGAATCGCATACGGTGATTTTTCCGACGATATCAATTGCGGTGCGATATAAAGGCAGATCATCAGCGAAAACATGTTCTTTCATTGGCAGAAGGATATATCCTCCGTTTAAATTGTAAAAAATATTTTCTCCGTCAGTATCGCAGCCGTTTTCGGGACCTAAGCCCATAAAGCCGTTGTGTTTGGGATAAAAAATATTGTGCAGCGCAGTTTCGCCGGCGGAAGGATTTGTATAAACCAGTCCGTCACGGTGCCAGAACATGAGCATAGTTCCGTCAAGCAGACGGTTGGCGGCAAAATTACCGCCATAGAGAGGCCCCTGCGCAGCAGATCTTCGCGCGATTACTCGCAGCGATTCCTTGGTATGAACGTCCAGCAGAACAACTTCGGTACTGCCGAGACCACATAGGACATAAGCACCGTCGGCAGAGAGGGTAAGCTGAAGAACGGCCTTTTCAAACCGGGTAAGCGAAATTAGGCGCGGAGTATTTTCCTTTAGGCTGTAGATGGCAAGGCCTTTTTCGGAAAGCGCGGCGAATAGAAATCCGCCGGAAAATTTTATGTCGCAGCAGCAGCCGTCGGTAGGAAGTATGTGTTTGCAGGAAAGGTGCAGCCTATCAAACAGATGAATGCCGGAAGCGCCGCAGGCCGCGGCAATGTAGGAGCCGGCTTTACAGAGCGCAAGTACCGTTGCATTTTCAGGAACATATACCTGTTCCAGTACGGCGCGGTTGTTTTGAGTACAGAAAAAGCTTTGGGGCTGTGTTTTTATCGGGAGATCAATGTCAAAACGATAGCAGTTTTCAAACGAAAAATCCCGGCAGGAGAACCGAAACAAATCCGATCCGCCGGAAGAAAGATATAATGCTCCGCCGCATACGGTTAAACCGGTAACAGCATCGGGCAGGGGATCCGTGGGGGGCAGGGAAAGATGAAATAAAGGCTGCCGGGAAGTTTTATCGTAAGCAAATACCCC
>URTC01000227.1 GCA_900550765.1 uncultured Clostridia bacterium
CAATGTAGTACAGCGGCGCTGCCTCATCGATCCATAGCCGGCGGCTGTCCAGTCCGCGTTCGGAAAGTACATGAAAATGAGTAGTAGGCTGTCCGGCGTCAAAGATAAATCCGCTGATCTGAGCAGGATCCATTCCGGCATCAGTGAAATATTTTTTATTAAAACACAGCATCATGCTTAAGTAAGCACCGGCGGAGGACCCTCCTATATAGAAGTTTGTAAAATTACCGTATTTTCGGCCGTATTTATGCACCCATGCTGCGGCGGCCGCACAGTCTTCTATATAGCCGGGAAAACGAGCATCGGGGAAAAGCCGGTAATCGGCGGAGGCTACAGCAATATTCTTTATGTTTAAAGCTTGACAGAGGGAACTTTCCGCTTGATTGTTTTTACTGCCCGCAGTAAGACCGCCGCCATGAAAGTATACAAGCAGCGGGCAGGGAGAGCCGCCGTCAGGCAGATATAGATCAAGACGGCAGTTTTTGGAAAATTCTTCCCGGTATGTGATTTCACGATGGATCATTGGCTTTTCTCCCTTTGTTTATCGAACCGTTTGTTGCGGAAATACAGAAACAGGTCTGCCAGCACCATTAAGAAATTCAGCACATAAAACGCAAAGACGTACGTGAATTTTCCGCTGAGCAGTTTAGAGAGTATGCCGCAGACATAACCGAACAGAATAAATAGTACAAATAAAAGACTTTTTCCCTTCGTACTTTGGCTGGTATAGGATTTTATGATGTTTATCGGCCAGGAAATACCAAAGCTGATCACCATCAGTGCTTCCAAAAGCTCGGCCATTATAGTCGCCTCCTTTTTATCAGCATAGCATAAAAGAAAGATATTGTAAAATATATGATATTATAGTATAATTATATAATAAAATATATTATAAAGGTGTTTATATGGAGCTTTTACAATTAAAATATTTTTGTACGGCAGCTCGGCTGCAGAGCATGACCCGTACGGCGGAGAGGTATCATGTGCCGCAATCGGCAATATCGGTTGCAGTCGCGCGTTTGGAGTCGGAACTGGGAGTACGGTTGTTTGACAGAGTCGGTAACCGTGTATATTTAAACGATAAAGGAAAGGCGTTTCTTAAACAGACCGAGAGAGCGCTGGAAGCGTTGGAGGATGCGCGTTTGCAGGTAGAAGAGACAGCTGTTCCCGGGGGAGAGGTGCGTTTGCTGGTACTCAGTGATCGGAATTGGGCCGCGCAGTGCCTTTTGCCATTTTGGCGGAAATATCCGGAGATCCGCTTTTCGCTTTGTCATAGCTTATATGTAAACCAGCCTTTTGCGTTTGATCTTTGTATTTCTGCTCAGCCGCCGGAGGAAGAACTGGAAAATCAGGTGCTTTTTACGGAGAATTTTGTATTGGCGGTGCCGCGAATGCATCGATTGGCACAGAAGAAACAGGTGGCTTTGAAGGATTTGGAACGGGAACGGTTTCTTCTTACGCCACCGGGGAGCAGTATTAATCAAGAGGTGTCAGCGGCATGTCATGCCTGCGGATTTTCTCCGTGTGCTGCACTGATCAGCGATGATCCGTTTTTAATCCGCCGCTGTGTTTCCGAAGGGTTGGGAATTACGTTCGCTCCGCAGCGGTCCTGGCAGGGATTATTTGATGAAAATGCAGTGCTTGTTCCATTGGAAGGGATGCCGGTTATGCGTACGGTTCGGCTGTATTGGCATAAAGCGCGGTATCTTACAGCGGCAGTTCGTGCGGCAAGAGATTTTTTACTTGCCCATGGAAAAAGCTCGTTTCCCGGCGATTCTTAAAAAAGGTGGGCGGTGACTGCGGCTGCTGTCCGCAGAAATAAATTTTTCCATGATGCGGGAAAATGCTGTATGGATTTTAAATAGGAATCCTGAAAAACGGAAAAAAGACTTTAGAAGCATTGAGGCCATTGGCATCCTAAAAATTTTTTATAAAGGAAAACCCCCTGCTGTTGCGGGGGGGCTAAGCGGAAGTGCGTTTATATGTTATCCACAGTGACCTGGTGTTTGCCTGCGGGAAAATCCCGGGAAACACCGTCGGGTAAGAATAGTGTTACGTTTTGTTCTGTCTCAAAACAATAGATCGCTTTTTTTCCTTCAAATTTCCAGCTTACGGAAATCGGACCGCTTACAGAATCATATCGTGCACGGAAAGAACCTATCTGCGGCAGAAAACACGGCTGCAATACGATATGCCGAAATCCGGGTGATGACCGTTCAAAGCGAATACCGCCTAAATACTCAAACATCCAGCCTACGACTGAGCCTAAGGCAAAATGATTCATACTGCTGGATCCGTCGCTGCTGGCCATGCCGTTCCAACTTTCGGTCATAGTAGTAGCACCGGTATTTAAAATATAACGCCAGGAGGGGAAGTCCGTGCGGTCCAGCAGCATAAATGCAGTGTCAAGATAGCCGTAATCACATAATACGTTCATTAAGTAACGTGTGCTGCCGTAGCCTGTATCCAAATGTCCGCAGGCAAGAATGGCTTCGTTCAGTTTTGCAGCCAGGGCTTTTTCTTTGCCCGCGGGCGCCAGGCCGAAAGCCAGTGCAAATACCAGTGCAGATTGCAGATGCGGAGAATAATCCTCTTCTTCTGTAATATAATATCGGCGGTTGAATTCATCAATGGCGGGCTGCAGCTTTTGATGAAATTCGTCCGCGGTTTTAAAATCCTCTAAGATTTCCGCAATTTGGGCGGTGATTTTGAGCATATAGCAGTAAAAAGCCGAGGCGAAAAATTCCGGCGGAAGATTATGTCCATAGGGAGAAAGGTGATCGTTAAACGGAGAAAGCGGATTTTCCGGCAGGCCGTAGTTCCCTGCGGTTTCACAGCGGTAGCGTGCCAGGGAAAGAATTTCTCCGTAGCAGGCGCGCAGAATTTCCTTATCCCGGTAAAACCGGTACAGCGTCCAAGGTACAATATAGGTTTCATCTCCCCAGCCGTATACATTGGGGCACATTTTTCTGCCGGCGTCCGTCAATCGGGCCAGGAGCTGGGAGCAATCAGCATACCAGCAGGCGGTGGCAATAAAAATCTGCGTATCTCCGGTCCAGAAATTCTTTTCCCGCGTAGGACAATCCATCGGGCCGTTGAAAAGATTACTCAAAAATGCCCGCTCTACGATGTTGGAAAGCTGGTTGATGGGGGAATATCCGCTTTCGATTTCTCCGGTTTTTTTGACGGCATTGTGCATGACTGTTAAAAAGATATCGCCGATCTGTGCTTTGGAGGTGCAGCCCTCCACATAGAGATATCGGAACCCGCTGAAGGCAAAATGCGGTTCATAGATCTCTTCCAGTCCGCCGCGGCAGGTATATACGTCGTAATTCTTTAAGCACGCGGCGGATTTCCCGCCGGGGAAGCTGTCGGCCTGGTAGAACACCGGCCCGTAAACGATGGTCTGAAAATCTCCTTCCGGCGTCAGCCTTTCGCAGAAATTGATTTTGATCTTCTGACCCTTTTCGGTATTGCGCAAGACGATTCTGTACCGTCCGCCGCAGTTTACGCCGAAATCAAACAGATATACTTTATCCTTTAGCGTGGTGCAGCTAAAGGGTTTTAGCAGCTTTGTGATTTGAATGCCCGGGTAATTGCGTTCTACGTAAGGGCGCGATTCTATGGGTGGCGCTTCCTGTGCGGCACAGGCCCAGGCAGTATCGTCAAAATCCGGTAAATTCCA
>URTC01000228.1 GCA_900550765.1 uncultured Clostridia bacterium
CCCAGCCGCCTATTGTATACGGCATGCGAATCACACCCAAACCCAGCTCCTCAGCCCATTCAAAAGGGATTTCTGAGTTGGTATCGCAAAACAGCTGATACATATCATTACCTCCGCATAAAAATATATAAAATATAAATCCGCCTTTATTATACATTTATTTTTCTTTTCCCACAAGCTGATTTTTACTTTTTACTACAGGCAAGCATATGCGGCAAAAAAAACAAATATCGCAAAAAAATATCAACAGTTTTGCAAAAAAGCATAAAACAGTGCTGTTTTCGGATGTTTTTGGTTTGACAAAACCTGGTTATCCCTATATAATTCTATTATATTGTGGATAACTTTTGCCGAAAACAAAAAATTTCTCTTTCGGCAAGGCAGAGCCGTACGCGTATGTATAAAATCTATCCGCGTGCCGCTGCAAAAACAGGCGCGCAGGCTCTTATTAAACGGAGTATCAATATGCTGACAAAAGAATGGAAAAATTTAAAAAACGGGTCGGATATCCGCGGTATTGCCGTGGCAAGCCGAAACAACTCTATTACCCTGACGAACGAAGCCGTCAAACGTATTGCCGCTGCGTTCGGATTTTGGGTATGTGAAAAGACCGGCAAAAATCCCGAACAAATAAAAATCGCCGTAGGAAACGATTCCCGCCTTTCGGCACCCCGTTTAAAAGCAGCGGTACTCTCTGCCCTTACCGAAACGGGTTTTTGCTGCATCGACTGCGGTCTGATGAGTACGCCGGCTATGTTCATGACCTGTGTGGTTCCCGTGCTGGACTGTGACGCCTCGATTCAGCTTACCGCCAGTCACCTTCCCTACGACCGCAACGGGATGAAATTCTTTACCAAAACCGGGGGCTTAGAGGAAGCCAATATCGAAGTTTTGCTGGAATATGCCCAGGAGGGATGCCGCTGTCCTGATAAACCGGGAAGCTGCCGGACCTTTGACTTTTTATCCCTCTATGCCGAAATGCTGGTCAACAAAGTACGCAACGGTGTAAATTCCGCTAAAAATTTTAAGCAGCCGCTCAAAGGATTTAAAATTGTAGTAGACGCCGGCAATGGTGCCGGTGGCTTTTATGTGGAAAAAGTATTGAAGCCTTTAGGAGCCGATACCTCCGGCAGCCAATTTTTAGAACCGGACGGCCGGTTTCCCAATCATATCCCCAACCCTGAAAATGCTGAAGCTATGGCTGCCGTCACGTCGGCAGTAAAGCAAAGCGGTGCCGATATCGGCCTGATTTTTGATACCGATGTGGACCGCGCAGGTGCTGTGGATTCCAAAGGCAAGGAAATCAACCGCAACCGCCTGATCGCGCTGATTTCTGCCATTCTGCTTGAAGAACGAAAACCGGCTGTAATTGTAACCGATTCCATCACCTCCACCGGGTTGAAAAAATTTATTGAAAATCACGGCGGAATGCACCGCCGCTTTAAACGCGGTTATAAAAATGTAATCAATGAAGCGATCCGCCTGAATCAGGCCGGACAATACTGTCCCCTGGCCATTGAGACCAGCGGCCATGCGGCGTTAAAGGAAAATTATTTTCTTGACGACGGTGCCTATTTGGTAACAAAGCTGTTAATTAAAATGGCGCAGCTGCGGGAAGAAGGCAAAAAACTGGATGATCTCCTTTTAGGTCTGGAAGAGCCTGCCGAAAGCGAAGAATTCAGAATGAGTATCGATCGGGAAGATTTTAAAACCTACGGACAGGCCGTAATCGACCGTCTGACGGAATTTGCCGCCGGTACACCGGGCTGGAATCTTGCGCCGGATAACTATGAGGGGGTGCGAGTCTCCTTTGATAAAGAAAGCGGCGATGGCTGGCTGCTGCTCAGGCTTTCCCTGCATGAGCCGCTGATGCCGTTAAATATCGAAAGCAATACGCCCGGCGGTGCGAGGACCATCGCACGAAAGCTGTATCCGCTGCTGTATCGCTATAAATACCTGGATACTTCTTCCTTAAAAGAATATTTAAGTTAAAAAAACAAAGGGCGAAGATTCGCCCTTTGCAGTTTTCTATGCGCAAAAGAAAGGAATTTGTTATGCCTTCCTGCTGTTTTACCGGGCACAGAAGAATCTCTGCCGAACAAAAACGCCTGCTGATCAAAAAATTAGACAAGCTGCTGGATACGCTTTCTGCCCGCGGTATAAACCATTATATCTGCGGGGGCGCGCTCGGTTTTGATACGCTGGCCGCTCAGGTGGTTCTGCAAAAAAAGCGGCTGGATCCCGCCATTACCTTAACGCTGGCACTGCCGTGCAAAGATCAGTGTGCCGCATGGACACCCCGGCAAAAGCGGGAATATCAAACGATTCTCCGTGCCGCCGACGAAACAATTTATTTAAGCGAACGCTATCTGCCCGGCTGCATGCACGCACGCGATACCTTTATGGTAGACCATGCCAATATCTTAATAGCACATTACCGGGGTACGCCCGGCGGTACGCAGTATACTTACCTGTATGCCGAAAAAAAAGGACTGGAAATCATCAATCTGTAGCAAACGCATAAATTTTTTCAGTACAATCGGGCAATGCTTTTACGAATTTTACGGCACAGCCTAAAATACATTCGGATTTTCGAAATTCGTTTTTATACTTTTTCTACTTTAATTAAATTGGTATTCCCCGAAACACCGTTGGTCATTCCTCCGGTAATTACGATCGCATCGTCCTTTTTTAAGCAAAAATTCTCTTTTGCCAAACGCTTGGCAGTATAAAACAGCACATCCGTAGAATCATATTCTTCGCACATGACCGGCAATACCCCCCAGGAAAGTGCCAGCTTCCGCCAGGTTTTTTCATCAATAGTAAGCCCTAAAATATCCACCGGTGAACGGAATCGGGAAACCATGCGCACCGTATTGCCCGAAAGAGAGCATACGGCTATCACCTTGGCACCGATATCGATCGCCATGCCGCAGGTAGCATGGGAGATTGCGTCTACCGTATTGCGGATCTGGAATTCCGTGGTAATAAATCGCTTTTTATAATTAATATTCTTCTCGGTCTGTTCGGCGATACGGGCCATCGTCTGCACAGTCAATACCGGATATTTTCCGGCAGCAGTCTCGCCCGAAAGCATGATCGCGCTGGTGCCGTCATACACGGCATTGGCCACATCTGAGATCTCCGCACGGGTAGGCCGTGCATTGTAGATCATGGATTCCAGCATTTCCGTAGCAGTAATCACACGCTTCCCCAACAGACGGCACTTGGTAATCAAATGCTTTTGAATGGCAGGAAGCTCTTCAAAGGGGATTTCTACCCCCATATCTCCCCGGCCGATCATAATACCATCGCACTCACGGCAGATATCCTCAAAATTATCCACACCCGAACGGTTTTCTATTTTGGCGATCAATTCAATGCCCTTTGCGTTATGAAGCTCCAAAAATTCCTTGATATCCAGAAGGTCCTGCTTAAGAGAGACAAACGAACAGGCGATAAAATCCACATCGTTTTCAATACCAAAGAGAATGTCCTCTTTATCCTGCTGGCTGAGATAGACCTGCCGCAGCACTTTATTGGGAAAACTCATGCTCTTTCTATCCGAAAGTTCCCCACCCACGGTTACAGTGCATACCGCCTCTGTCTGTGTCAGATTCTTTACTTCAAAAGCCATCAGCCCGTTATTGAGCAAAATGGTATCCCCGGGGGCAAGATCTT
>URTC01000229.1 GCA_900550765.1 uncultured Clostridia bacterium
GGCGGCATCGGTCCGGTAAGCCAAAAGCTTTATGATACGGTTACGGGAATCCAAAGTGGAAAGCTTGAGGATCCCGATGGCTGGCGCATTTGTGTAGAATAAGAAAAAAAGAGCGGAGTTTCATAAAGAAGCTGCCGCTCATTTTTTTAACAGAATTCTCTGTAAAATGCCGGTATCTTAGAGTCCGCCGGTATACCTTCTTTTTTGTACTGCCTGCAGACCAAACCTCCCTCCCAAAGCAGAGGATGCTTTTGTTTATGCAGAATCCGTCATTTTTATGTTTAAATGCACATTTATAAATATTATAGGCAATAAGCTCAATTACTCTCAAAATCAACGCATAATCGGTTCTTTACAAAAGGCCGTACAAAAGTATCGGCAGCCGCCATATGCAAGGGATGCTTTTGATAATTTTCCAGCGCTTCCTTGGAAGAAAACACGCTTTCGAGCATCATATCGGCATTAGAGGATCCCAACAGAAAAATATGTACCTGTAATTTTTCTAGGCCATCGATCTTTCCTTCCAGGGCTTCCAGCGCATTTTGAGCATCATAGGAAATTTGTTGTTTTCTTTGAGGGGTAAATTCATCTTTAAGCTGCCATAAAATAATATGCTTTACCATTTTCTATTCTCCTTTTCCATACATATATTTTTATTATATCAAAAAACGGGTCTTTTTTAAAGCTTTTTCCCTTTCCTTTACAGGATAAGCTTAATGTGATAAAATATTATTAAGAAAGTAAGGGAGCATCATGAACTTTTTTAAAGAACAGAATCATGAAAATTTGACTGATTTTTATTTGAAAAACGGACTCGAAATCGAAAACGGCTGGAGCAAAACAAGCGGCGCATTTTTCAGCCTGTATGTAAAAGAAAACGGCCAAATAATCGGCGCTGCTACGCTTTCAAAACGTTTAGGCGTCACTGTACTGGATTATATCGCAATTGATCCTTCCCTGCGGAAAAACGGGTTAGGAAAAGCGCTGTTTTTCGCTGTCCTCACAAAAGCGCCGGCGGCAATCAAAAGAATCTATTTAGTTGCCAAAGCACCCGGCTTTTTTAAAGCGATCGGCTGCCAGTATGAAGATTCCATGCCCCAGCTTTTAGCTGAATGTATGCAATGTTCGCAGCACCAAAAACAATGCAATCCCGCCGTCATGCGGTACGATCTGGAGGAAACAATATGAAATCTATGATAGAATTAAAGGCCGGCCTGTTGTGCCTGGGAATGCGTGTCGCAGCCGATACCAAAGATATTTTATTAAAGGAATATCCGCATTTTGCCGATAAGGGCTTTATCGATGCCGTAAATGCCAAGATCGGAAATTCGAATCTCTGCATCAGCATTGCTGAAGAATATTCTGCCAAGTCACCGTACATCCTCAAAAAAACCGATGAACAATATTTCGTTTACGCAGGAGAGGAAAGATTTAAAATCGATTTTTTTCCGCCGCTGCCGGCTACCGGTACGGTTTTGGATGATATTGCCCGCCTGCACGCCGACGGCTGCATCAATATTTGGCCCAGCACCAGCTGCTGCTATGATACGCCCGATCTAAAATGCAGCTTCTGCTCACTGGAATGTAAAAACAACCAGCCCATTCCCATAGCAGAACTCTGTTCTGCACTGCAGATTTTAATGCAAAAGGTTCCGGACTATACGCTGAATTTCAGCGGCGGGACCTACCAAAATCCTGACGCAATGGCCGATTACTGGATGGCACTTGCCAAAGGCATCCGCAGTTTTTCTTCCTGCCCTATCGCGGTAGAATTCGCTCCGCCGACGGATCTACGCAAACTGAAAGAAATGAAAGACAGCGGAATCAACGCGGCTATCATGAACCTTGAAATAGCCGACGCAGACCTGCGCAAAAAAATATGTCCCGGAAAATCAAAAATTTCCTATGCGCATTACTACAAAGCTTTTGAAGAAGCTGTAAACGTTTTCGGTTGGGGGCAAGTCTCCAGTGTATTGATCGGAGGCATTCAGCCCAAAGAAGATATTTTGAAAGAATGCGAAAAAATCGCCGCTATGGGCGTATTCCCTACGATCATGCCTTTTCGCCCTATGGATAACTGTGAACTGCACGGCCTAAAAGCCTGTGATCCACAGGAACTGATAGATATGAGCCTCAGGCTTGGAATCTTACTGGTAAAATATAAACTGCATCCCCATTAGCAAGAAGGATGCACCAAGTGCGGCGGATGCTCTATAGAAAACGACTGTTACCTTAAAGCGAAACAAAACTGACCTTTAAAAAGGACAAAGCAGCATAGTCTGATGCTGCTTTTTTCCCATGCATTGTTTTTCGGGGCAGGAAATTTCTCATCCTTCTTCTGTATAAAAATCCTCTGCATACCGTCCGGAACCCATTGCATCAGGAGAGTATTTATCCGCGCCGATCATTTGCGCATACTCCTCATTCAACACAGCGCCGCCCACCATTACCTTGACATTCAGGTGCATTTCCCGCAGCTGACGGATTGTTTCCGCCATAGAGGGAACCGTAGTTGTCATCAGAGCGCTGAGACCGACAAGATAACATTGTTCTCGCCGCACTGCTGCACAAATTTCCTCCGGCGGCACGTCACGGCCTAAATCAATTACTGTAAATCCATAGCTTTCCAACAAAACTTTTACGATGTTTTTGCCGATATCATGGATATCCCCCTTCACCGTAGCAAGAATAACTTTCCTCTGCTTTCCGTGTTCCTGGCCGGAAGATGCCGGGATTTTCTTTTTTATTTGTTCAAAGGCATGAGAGGCCGCTTCGGCACTCATCAGCAGCTGCGGCAGATAAAGCGTTTTCTTCTCAAAGCATTCTCCTACCTGATTCAGTGCCGGAATAATTTCCCGGTTAATAATATCGATCGGCTCCATTGTTTCGCAAAGGGCCTCTGCCATTACTGCCGCCTGTTCACTCATCCCTTTGATAACAGCATATTGTAACCCACCCGATTTTTCCTCCTCCGCTGCAGTTTTTTCTGTTTTTTGGACAGAAATCTCAGCAGCGTTTTCAATATAATCTCCACATCCCTGGTCCAATCCCGTTAAAGCGCGGAAGGCATAATACGTGTTCATCATCGAAAGGGAAAATGGATTCATAATCGCGCAGTCCAATCCCGCATACAGCGCGCCGGAAAAGAACGCCGCATTCAGTACATCGCGTGCCGGCAGACCAAAAGAAATATTCGATACGCCTAAGCTTGTACGAAAGCCTGCAGCAGAGAGCATTTTTATACTTTCCATCGTTACCTGCGCTGCCAGCGGATCAGAGGATACCGTCAGTGCCAGCGGATCTACTACAATATCCTTTTGAGCAATGCCGTATTCTGCTGCACAATGAAGGATTTTTTGAGCAATAGCAAAACGCCCCTCTGCACTGTCCGGAATACCGGCTTCATCAATCGTCAGTGCAATCAATACTCCGCCGTACTTTTTTATCAAAGGAAAGACCTGCTCCATACTTTCAAGCTTTCCGTTTACAGAATTAACCAGCGGTTTGCCATTATACAGACGCATCGCTTTTTCCAAAACCGCAGCATCGGAACTGTCGATCTGCAACGGCAGTTCACATACGGCCTGAAGCTCCTGCACGGCTTTTCCCATCAGTTTGGCTTCATCAATCTCCGGCAGGCCCACGTTAACATCGAGCAC
>URTC01000230.1 GCA_900550765.1 uncultured Clostridia bacterium
AACGGTGAAGAATATTTGTTTAACCTGATTGATACACCGGGACACGTGGATTTCAATTATGAGGTATCAAGAAGTCTGGCGGCGTGTGAGGGCGCCATTTTGATTGTCGATGCGGCACAGGGAATTGAGGCACAGACGTTAGCAAACTGTTATCTGGCAATTGACCATGATTTGGAAATTATGCCGGTTATCAATAAAATTGATCTGCCCAGTGCTGAGCCGGATCTTGTGGCAAAAGAGGTAGAGGATATCATTGGAATTCCCTGTATGGATGCGCCGAGGATTTCAGCGAAAGAGGGAATTAACATTCATCAGGTGCTGGAACGGATCGTAAAGGAGATTCCGGCGCCGAAAGGTGATGAAAATGAGCCGCTGCAGGCGTTGATTTTTGATTCAATCTATGATAATTATAAGGGCGCCCTCAGCTTTGTGCGCGTTAAAAACGGTAAGGTACGGGTGGGCACACATATCCGCATGATGCATTCAGGGCATACCTTTGAAGTTACCGAGGTAGGGGTGTTTACACCGGAATATCTTCCGGTGGAAGAGCTTTCTGTCGGAGAGGTAGGCTATATTGCCGCCAGCATTAAAACGGTAAGCGAAACGCGCGTGGGGGATACGATAACCGATGATGACCGTCCTGCGGGGGAACCGCTGCCGGGATATAAAAAGATCATGCCCAATGTATTCTGCGGAATTTATCCGGCCGACGGCAGCGAGTATGACGATTTGCGCGATGCACTGGAAAAGTTGGGACTTAACGATGCTTCACTTACCTTTGAGCCGGAACCTTCCGCTGCTTTGGGATACGGTTTCCGCTGCGGTTTTTTAGGGTTGCTGCATATTGAGATTATTCAAGAACGGCTGGAGAGGGAATTTGATTTTGATATTGTTACGACTGCTCCCAGCGTTATTTATGAGGTTACCAAGACTGACGGTACCGAGCTGAAAATTGATAATCCTGCCAACCTGCCCAAGGCGGATGAGATTAAAGAAATGCGCGAGCCGATCGTGAAGGCAAATATTATGACGCCTAAAGATTATATCGGCGCGGTAATGGATCTTTGCATGGAAAAGCGCGGGGAATACCTTAACATGCATTATGCGGATGAAAATCGTGCGGTATTGGAATATAAAATGCCGCTGAATGAAATAATTTATGACTTTTTTAACACCCTGAAATCCCGAACCAGAGGGTATGCTTCATTTGATTATGAGCTTTGCGGCTATCAGCCCAGCGCACTTGTGAAATTGGATTTTCTTCTTAACGGAGATCCCTGTGATGCACTTTCGGTAATTGTGCATAAGGATAAGGCTTACGCACACGGCCGTATGGTAGCGGAAAAACTGCGTGACGTGATTCCACGGCAGTTGTTTGAAATTCCGATTCAGGCGGCGATTGGAGGAAAGGTAATTGCCAGAGAAACCGTAAAGGCGATGCGTAAGGATGTTTTAGCCAAGTGCTACGGCGGGGATATTACCCGGAAGAAAAAGCTGCTTGAAAAGCAAAAGGAGGGGAAAAAGCGTATGCGTCAGGTGGGCAGCGTTCAGGTTCCCTCTGAAGCGTTCCTCGCCGTGCTTAAGCTTGATTGATATGGCAGGACTTTATATTCATATTCCATTTTGCGAAAAAAAATGTTCCTATTGTGACTTTGTTTCCTATGGCGGCAGGCAGAAGTACCTGCCGTCTTATTTGCTTGCGCTGAAAAACGAAGCCCTGAGGTATCGGCATGAAAGGATTGATACCGTTTTTATCGGCGGGGGAACGCCGAGTTTGCTGTTGGCGGGGCAGATGGCTGAATTGCTGGAGTTTTTGCAAGAAAATTTTTGTATCGCGGCGGATGCGGAGATCACAGTTGAATGTAATCCCGCGTCCCTCACCTATTCTAAACTGTTGGAATATAAGCAGGCGGGAATCAATCGAATTTCTATCGGCGCGCAAAGCCTGAGCGACGAGGTCTTAAGTGAAATCGGCCGCTGCCATACGCTGGCACAGCTTGAAGAAGCCGTAAACAGTGTAAAACGAGCGGGATTTAAAAATTTTAATTTAGACCTGATCTTTGCTTTGCCGGGGCAGACGCTGATGGCCTGGCGCATATCTCTTGCTATTCGCTTACCGTAGAGCCGAATACACCATTGGGAAAGGACGTGCTTTCCGGGAAACTTCAGCTGCCGGAGGAAGAGACAGAACGCGCTATGTATGCGGCGGCCGGGCGAATCCTTGCCCAGCATGGAATTTTTCAGTATGAAATATCCAATTATGCAAAAACGGGCAGGGAATGCCGGCATAATCTTAATTATTGGCTGTGCGGTGAGTATATCGGGTTAGGCTGCGCGGCACATTCTTATATCGGCGGTGCCCGGTATCGGAATACGGAAAATCTGGAGGAATATATTGCGCAGAAAGATATTATACGCGAGCGGCAGTTTCTTTCTGTTAAGGATAGGATGGAAGAGCGAATACTGTTGAGGCATCGGATGAACCGCGGCATGGATATTGCCGCCTTTGAAAGAGATTTTGGCGTTTCTTTTTTTGGGCGGTATAAAAAGGCAGTGGAAAAGAACCGTAGCTGCAAATTACTGGCGGAAGATCATCAGTTTTTGTGCCTTACGGAGAAAGGCCGAGATTTTGCCGATGCGGTAGCCCTTGATTTTATCATGGAACAGGAATAAACGAGCGTTAAAAAAACGCTCTTTTTACATTTTTGGGTATTTTCGTTAAACAATTGTAAATAATAGTAAATAACTGACAAAGCGGAGGTAAAAACAGTGAAAAATACCCGAAAATTAAAAAAATATGCCAAAGAGCTTTACGGCAGGCTTGAAGAGCTTTTTGAAAAGCATGCCGCGGAGATTGACGGTAACCATAAGCTTGTTTGGATCGCTGATAATAAAAACCGCATCCTGAATATTGCGTCGTCGTTGTATTTGGAGATTCCTTTATGCTGTTTACCGGAAGGCAGCGAAAACCTGCGTGTTTTTGAATTGGCACAGGAATTGGTGGAGCAAAGTAACGGGATTGTCACCGCCGATACCGTGGAGATCACGCGGAATTTTTCGCTTACATTTGAAGAGTTTGATTTTTTGCCTATGGCAATTAAGCTCAATTTGCTGCGGTTGATAGAAAAGATTCTTCAAAAACCCGAAAGATTTGAAAAATATGCTTCGAATACTGCTAAATCACTGATTTTGTTTAATGAAATTGATTTTACGGTCTTACGGGATCGCTGCCTTGTTCAGCAGCAGTTGCTTTTGCAGGATAGAGGATATATGATGTCGGATGAGGCTTCCAGAGACAGATACAGAAAAGCAATTGCGCAGCTTGCACGCAGTACGGAAAAGAGTGAAACGGAGGTCATTGAAAGACTGCAGAGCAGCTCTTTGGGAGCGGCAGAACAGCTTTTTGGTACACAGCGTCGTTTTTTTGCCGAAAACATCGGCGCACCTGTTGTACAGGAGCATCCCGCGGGCCGGCTTGCGATATATGCAGCGGCAGTAACGCTCTCTACAGCACTGATTTTATTTTTATTGTTTTTTATTTGTGTATGCTTTTTATCTTTGGTTTGATTATTTTGATCAGTTTGATGAAATGGAAGAATTTATTAAAAGATATAAGGGTAAAGGATATCAATTTT